>JAZRHO010000046.1:0-12732 GCA_045644805.1 Eubacteriales bacterium
TATCAAGCTCTTTCTCAATATGCCGAAGATTACATATACCCATAGCCGCTTGGAATTCGTTCATTTTTGCATTCGACCCAAAGCATACGAGATCTTCTGCGCAAATACCGAAGTTTCTGTTCTGAGCAATCTTTTCAGCGAGTGAAGAATCTTTAAAACAAAGTGCTCCACCCTCTATTGTGTGAAAGACTTTTGTAGCATGAAAGGAAAACATAGAAACATCGCCGTATTCCGCTATTCCCTTACCGTTATACTCAACACCAAAGGCATGAGCAGCATCGTAAATAACCTTTAAACCGTGACGGTCTGCAATCTCTTGAATTTCATCCACCGCGCATATATTACCATATACGTGAACGGATAAAATAGCCACAGTTTTCTCGGTAATAAGGGCTTCGATTTTGCTTTCATCAATGGTATAATCATCCTTTACATCGCAAAAAACAGGAGTGCATCCGGCTTGTACGATTGCATTGGTTGTTGAAGCAAACGTAAAGGGAGTTGTGATAATTTCGCCTTTTATTCCAAGCGCTTTAATTGCACAGTAAAGAGCTAAATGTCCGTTTACAAAAAGCTCTATATTCGAAACCTTTAAATATTCTTTAAGCTGTTCTTTCAGCTTATTATGTATAGGACCCATATTGGTCAAATGAACTGTGTCCCATATTGATTTTATTTCCTCGCAGTATTCCTCGTACGATGGCATAGAGGAACGAGTAACGTTGATTGGCTTGTCCATAATCGGTTCCTTATCGGTTGTATGTTTTTATATAAGTCTTTAAATCTGGCTATCTAAATACGCCGAATAAAACTCCTTGGTATCTACTCTAAAAAGTCCTTTGTGTTTGAAAAATTTAATGGCATTCTCATTTTTTAAAACAGGAGCGCATAAAACCTGCGCATAGTCACACGCCGGATGCGTGTTTATCTCGCAAAAGTTAAATCCGTTCTCCGAAATAATAACGTCAAAGCCAAGATAATCCAAAGATGAAATATGGTGACACACCTGTTTTATCTTTTCTTTTATCTTATTCCAATTGGGAAGCATTTCATTTTTCCAAACGACGTGCGTGTCCGGATGCATTTCGCATGTATATTTTCCGTCAGGACAAAAGCGCTTGTATCTTATTCCGTAATCTTTATATTTTCCCGTTTCAAAATCAAATCCCACGCCAATTCCTCCGGAAGAAAGATTACTTGCACCGCCAGAAAGAAGAGTACCAAAACGAGCAAAGGAAATAAAACACCGCCAATCTAATCTTTCATAAGGATTTTGGCTTGGAATTTTTGCCATAATAATACGCAAAGTGCATTCGCTGTCAGGCCAAACTTTAGCCAGATCTTTATGTTGACGTACGTATTCGGTAACAATGGTGTTTTTAAACTGGGAAATAATGCTTTTGAGCTCCTGCAAAGATATGGGCTTGTTATTAGCATATATTACGCTGCTTTTCAACTCAAGTTTGATAAATCCCAAACCGCCGGAAGTTCCGGAATTAGGTTTGATCGCCAATATCCCCTTTGCCTTAAGCAAATTTATAATGAAATCCTCATTTTTCTCTATTGATTCCGGAGCGTCCATAAGATAGGTGTATCTTCCGTCGTTTTCTACATAAAGATAATACTCCGGCATAGTATCCGCGCAGCCGTTGCTGTTCAAAACGTATTTTAGGGTTAGCTTATCATTCACCCAAATTTTAAAGTGATGGTTTATTGGGTGAATCATAAAATAACTGTAATCAGGCAAATAATCTCTGTAATTATCCTCGTTCAGACCGTAAAGCTCAACTCTGCCGGGAAAAAAACCTCTTTCCAATGCCCATTTTTTAGTATTTTCATCGACAGGAAATGCCTTCTCGTCATCGAAAAGTTTTTTCACAAACATTTTTGACCACTTTTTGTCCATTCCTTTTTCTATCAAGATTTCCTGTAGTTTATCATAATTTGTCATAAATAAACACCTTTTTTCGTAGTTAACTGAATTCATATATCCTCAAGAAGATCACGTCTCATAAGATCACGTCCGTCTTCCCCGATTACCCTCATTCTTCTTACTGCTTCGCGCCGTTTTTTATTCAACTCTTCCATCGTATCCGCTTGAACGGTATATCCGGCTATTCTGTCTCCGCTGTTTTCTATTTCACCAAAGACAGCGCCCTCGCGCTTAAATAAACAGTACTCTGAAATTATTCCCTCAGCCTTAAGCTCATCAAAGCCTACAAGCTTCTTGAAGATACCGGGACTACAGTATATAAATTCGTTTGATATATATTTGTTTTCAGGTTCTTTTAACGCCAAATTCGGCTTGTTGCCAAACGTCAAATCGACTACTGCCGAAATTACGTCAAATCCGCAAACTTTTCTTATAAAATAGTATTTTACTCCCCCGCCCGTCCTTGCGCTGAACTCCAAAACGTAAGCGCTCGTTCCGTCGTATATCATCTGAATCAGCATAGGAGAATTTTTTATGTTAAACGCAGTCGCAATTTTCTGCGCTATTTCCGTTATTAACCCTCTGACAGACTCCGTCTTTTCTTGTGAGTAAAACCCTCTGAAGATTACAAACTTATCGTTGTTTGCGATTTTGTCCAAAGAAGAAACGGAAAGAACGTGCGCCCGTCCGTCTTCTATGTAAATATCAGCAGAAAGCTCTTCTCCAACTATATATTCTTCTACTATTGCAGTATCGGTTCTGCTAAGCTTTACAGCATTATAAAAGGCAGCTGTAAGCTCGTCTTTGTTTATGACCTTTTTAACCCCCTTTGAGCTATTGCAGTCGACGGGTTTTACAATAAGTGGAAAACGCATATCCTTGGTTTTATTCTCGTCAAACTCCCCCATTACCGCAAATGCTGCCGTAGGAATACCGTTCTTTGCAAAAACCTTCTTCATATATTGTTTGTTCGTCACGTTAAGGGCAGTCTGATAGTCTATGTAACACGGTAAACCCAAGGTCTCGGAAACCTTAGCTACGGTAAGCAACGCCTGATCGGTGCAGGCGGTAATCAAAAAATCTACCTTTTCGGCTCTTGCGATTTCGGTTATTGCCTCTACGTTTAAAGTAGACTCCTGGTAAAATTTGTCCGCATACGGCTTTGCCACCGGGTTAGGATAATAATCGGCAAGAACGGTATAAATATCTCTGCTCTTTAATTCTTGCAGCAACGCTATTTGCGGGAATCCCCCCGCCAAAACAAGTGCTTTCATAAAACTATACCTTTCGTCTTTTCTTTAAAAAGGATTTTAAACTGTTTAAAACGTATATGTAGCTTTCCAGTTTGAATAACATTGATCCTAAAACGTAAACGATAATACCTATCGGAATTTGAATAACGAGTGTTAAAACAAAGCCAAGACCTAAAAAATTAACCGTATATACTATCGCGCCCATAGCCAAGGCGAGAAGTAGATTTGGAAGAATATCTTTTATTTGCTCCGGATAGCTATACTTCAATAATTTCATATTTGGAAACGTACAAATCACTTGATTTATAAAATTAGAAACCAAAAGGCCGTACGCAATAACCATAACACCGTGAGGCAATGTCACCAGCAATACTATAATTCCAAAGATTTTTGAAATGATCGATACTTTCAAATAAAGATTAGATTTACCTAACGCCTTGTAGGCATTGTAATTTGCCGTAAAAATAGGAGAGAACAGAAAAGTGATACAAAAAATTCGCATATAAGGAACGCAAAACAGCCACTTTTCAGTTAACAATAACTCTATAAAAGCATCTCCGCACACGGCAAGACCTACGAGAAAGGGAGACAAAATATAAGTACAGGTCTTTATAGAGCGCCTCGTAATTGCTTTTACGGCAGAAATATCGTCTTGCGACTTAGACATTGTTGGAAGAAGAATGCTGTCTATTGAGGCGTTTATATTCGTATTGATCAACTCCGGGAACTGTTTTCCCCTGTTATAAAACGCCAGATCGGTAGGGGTGTAAAATTTTCCAATTAAAATCTGACGGATATCGTTATAAACCGTTGTGATAAGCGAAACTCCGAGAAGCTTCGAACCAAAACCTATCATACTTTTTAGTCGGGTATACGAAAACTTAAATTTAGGACGCCATTTTACTGTGATCCAAAGAATTACGGTATCAACACATGCATTAAATAGGTACTGTCCTACCAACGCCCAAACACCAAAGCCAAGACAAGCCATCGTTATTCCCACGACTGCAGCGCCTATGGTTCCGCCGATGGTAGCAAAGAAAAACTTTTTAAAAAGCATATTCCTCGACACGTACGCTTGCTGTATATTTTTAACTCCGGAGATTATAAGTATTAATCCAAGCACACGTACTATCGGAGTAAGCTCAGGCATATCGTAAAATGATGCAATCAAAGGCGCGGTAAAAAAGAGAATTGCGTATAAAATCACACACATTCCGACATTAAAGAAAAATACAGTGGAAAAATCAAGATCGTCGGCATCCTTCTTTTGTATAAGAGCCGTGCCGAGAC
Source organism: Eubacteriales bacterium (assembly GCA_045644805.1). GTDB lineage: Bacteria > Bacillota > Clostridia > Oscillospirales > CAG-272 > UBA1740. Next base: position 4,480 of record JAZRHO010000046.1, read on the forward strand.
CTGAATCGATAAAAACGTTAAGCAAAGTAGTTATTACCGTCACGAGCGCTATCACACCGTATATTTCGGGATCGAGAATACGCGCAAGTACTATGGATACTATAAGAGTGACTCCTTGTGCACCGAAACGCTCAAACAAGCGCCACATAAAATTTTCTATAACCTTTTCCTTTTTTACCATTATAAAATCCTTACTTTTCGTATCTTGCTTTTTTCTTTTTCAGCTTTCGTTTGATAGAGAAAAACAGCCACCTAAAAAATCCGTCGTGCTTTATCCTCAGAAAATTAGATTCCATTCTGTGTTTGAAATCCGCTCTTTTGTTGTTATATCCCAACATTGCATTTCTCTTTTTTTCATATTCAACGTCCGCAATAACGTATTTGGGATGCTTTAGCGGCATCTCATATTCATAGGTCTTCATATTGAAGAGCTTCTTTGTGTCCGAATTTAAATACTTGAAGCCCTTCGCGTGCTCCGAATCGTCACCAAAACCAATGTTGTTGATCATATTATACTTAGGGATGATTTTAACTCTGTTATGAGCGTACATACTGAACTCCGACCAAAATTCTCCGCCGGCAACGTGTCCTTCGTACAATTCGCTTTTGGCATACGCTTCTATCTTTTTCATAAACGCAGGATTGTGCTTTGTATTTTGCTTTAGAAGCTTCATAACGTACGGATCGCTTCCGTAAGAAAAATCTCCTCTCGCATCGTGCACTCTTTTCCAAGTAGCAGTACCCCAAACAGAGCCCTGACGGGAGAAGAAATAATCTGACGTTACATCTTCGCACACCCCTAAGTGATTCATTCCGCATATAGTTTCAATACGAGTATCATCCTTATACTTTTCAAGCAGCTCAGCGCAGTAAGCAAAAAAGCTTACTGACGGAATAATGTCATCCTCTAAAAAAATGCATCTATCCACTGCGCTCCATATAAGCTCGAGGCGTTTTTTACCCATTGCGTAAAGGCCGAAATTTTCTTCGGCGTACTGGTAATAAACAGTACAGTCCCAGTCAATCTCTTCCTCATACATTTTTCTGTTGGAACGGATAGCTTCCCACTCTTTTTCGTTTCGTCCTCCATCAGATGTCACAAACAAAATGCTTGGACGAGCTTTCCTTATTATTTCAAACTGCTTACGCTGACAGTCTTCTCTTATCCAGATGTTTATTTTTACCGGAACGTCAACTAAAAACGGCTTATCCGTTTTTGTTTGTTTCATTACCGTTGATATATTTTCCACGACAAAACCTCTACTTTCATCATTATAAATTGCATTAGAAAAACGTTTCTATGCAGATACGGTCAATAACTATCAGAAAAACTCTATACTGTCGAAATCTTTTCGTACACCTCAGTTAAAGACATAAGATTTTCTTCGTTATACATTCTCTTGATCTTTGCTTTCCCGTTTTCCGAATACCTTGCTCTCAACGACTCGTCTTCGAAAATCTCACAAATTTTTTCTGCAAGAGCTTGAGAATCACTAAACTCGTAAAGCGAGCAGTTTTCTCTGTCTTTCGCATACTCAGGAATTCCGCCGACTCTTGAAGAAATACACGGAACGCCGCAAGACATAGCCTCTCTTAAAGCTGAACAGTGGTTTTCTATAGCAGAAGCCGATACAAACGCATTTGATTTTCTCATTCTCTCGGCATACTGCTCTGTGGAAAGAGGACCGGTAAAGACAACATTGTCCTCTATACCGTATCTCTTCATATCATTTGCTATCTTTCTGCAGTATCCGCTTCTTTTAAGATTTGCTTTAAATCCTTTTGTCGTAACGTTATTTTGACCGGGAACATAAAGCTTTACATTTGGATATTTTCCCTTGACTATATTTATCGCTTCAAGAAGCTTATGAAGCCCCTTAAGCGGATAGTTTGCCGCTGTGGTTACTATAGAATATTTTTCGTATTCATTCTCTTGCCAGCTATATTCAGCAAACTTCTTTTTTATGGGCAGTCTGCTTCTGAAAACCTTCAAATCCGGTGAAAATTCCCTATACTGCTCTTCCGCCCAGTCGTTTTCGAGAATAACTCCGTCAGCAAGCTTTATACACTCTCTTTCAACCTCAGCTCTTGTGTGCTGGCTCTTTTCGAGATCCCATACAGTTGTCTTACGCACTTTTTCTAAAAGTGTCGTAAATTTTGAAATTTCCTTGTCGCTAAGGCCGCCCCTATAATGCTTTTCAATAGAGCGCATAACGCCTTGTATGTATATCAGAGAAGGAATTTTTCTTTGGTTGGCAAGAAGAGCGCATTTTCCTATATCATATTCAGTTCCCCAAACAAGTATCAAATCAGGTTTCTCTGCTTCAAAAACTCTTTTCCAATCAGCAATTCTTTCTTCTGTTGAAAAATAAGAAGAAACGTTTCCGTGAGCAAGAACCACATATTTTATGTTGTCCTTTTCAAGCTCTGTCGCCTTTGTTCCGGACGTGCAGATAACTATTTCATTAAGCCCTTTGCTTTTTTCGTTATCAATTTCCGCATTTAACCATTGTCCGCTCGTAAGTTTCATACCACGTGACAAAGCCAAATCGCCGACAATCATATTTGTTATCCATAAAATTTTCACTTTTTTTCCCCCTCTTCTTTTTATGCTTGTGATACACATCCAAGACATGATATAAAGAAAAACATACCGAAACCGATGTTATAAAGCCCTAAAAACGGATCGACAAAGCCGAAAATAACGAAAGCGAATACCAAAACCCCCTAAAACGGATAATTAATTTTTCTGGTTATTAGGAAAATATTTTTTACAACAAGCGGTATACCGCCTACCAAACCGTATACACCAAAAAACATCAATCCGTTCACTGTGTCCGCCTATCTTGTACTGCGAAGAGAGTGCGAAATTGTAACTCAAAACAGGATTCTCAAAGAAACAGCGGACAGACTTCATAAAATACTCTGCGCGGCTGGTAGTATTTGTTCCGCCTTCTTCGCCCAAAAGCATCCCCACATAATTGTGTACATAGAACTCGCCTTTGCTTCCCCAATACGTGTGCTCTTCAATAAAAGGCATATCCATTTTATGCCCTCTCAAAAAGCGAGCCGGACTGTATTTTTTAACAAGATGTCCCTTTCTACGAGCCGGACTGGCAATTTGAAGCATAATTTTCCCCGTGCTGCCTGCGTGATATATATTTATTTATACTACTTTCATGGTATCTCACCCTTGATTACTACATACCAATTAGTTAAAAAATTGAATCGTTATACCAAGACTACTTAATCAAAATCATATTATCCCCCGGTTCTCAGTTTCCATCTAAGCAGTCGGTATCTTCAGTCGGAGAATAACTCCGTCTTGCAAAAACAGGAGCCAACAAAAATAATACTATTCCAAGTTGATACGTATATATCGTCGTGTTTATTATCGAGAGAGCTAAAAATACAAGATAAGTTAATATTACGATGTTTGACTTGTCTTTGTTTCGTCTGCAGTTGTAGATAGCAAAAACGAAATACCAAACCGCACTAAATACACCGTACCTGGCTAACTGGTCCAAAACAGATGAATGTCCGCCGTATTTAACGGCTTGTCCGCTAATTTGATTTCCAAATATAGGCTTACTTAAAAACAGATTCAAGGACATACCGTATCGCTCCGTACGCCCGGAAAGGTTATATCCCTGCTCACCCGTATTCATAAAAGTCGCGAGCTCGTTAAGTCTAACGGATAAGCCGCCGTTGCCCGTACTTACAAGTGCTTGTGCCAAAATTGATAATATCTTTGGTAAAAATAAAGCAAAAATTAGAAAAACAGCAAAAAAAACCAATTTTATCATAAATGTGTTCTTAGTATTCTTGATTGCGGTAAACATTGCTAAAATTATGGCGATACAACTTATAAGAAGCGCCAGTGTGTACTGAGAAAGTAATGTAGTATACAGGCATAGAATTACCGTAAAAACATTCACAAACTTCCATACTTTCGACTTTTCTTTAGAGAACATTAGCGGAACGGCAAGTAAAACCGAACTGTATATAAATCCGTAGCCGCCGCACCCCTTTTCAAGATAGAAATTCTTCTCTTCTTCAACATACGAACCGCTCATTGCAAGAATTTTAGCAGCCGCAGGGTAAGTTGTAAGAACGTATAGCGTAGTTATTGCGGAAATTAAAAACATTATGACCGCTGCTCTTTTAATAAGAACGGTATTTAGCTTATTTTCTGAAGAGTAATATTCAAAAATTATCAGAGGGAATACGGTTATCGCTGTCATAGTAAAGAAATATATGGCAGGCATCCCCCCCTCGCTATACAAGCCTAACAACCACATAAGTAGCATATAGCCGTACCAAAGACCAAAGAACGCAAGATACTTGGCAGATTCCAGTATTCTATTTAAATTGCACGTAACAGTCCACAAAAAAACCATTGCAATCAACCCCAGCGTGCCAAGCTTAAACGAAACTATTGGTACGATATACCATGCCATTATCGCTAAAAGAAGCAGACTGTTAATATTTTCTCTACTAAAAAAAGCAGTTTTCATTTCATCTCCGTAATCATTTGTTTTCAAGAAGAAAATCAATTACCCTCTTTGCCTGTATGTTAACATTTTTTTCTTCTCGTATATACTTTTCTGCACGTTTACCCATTTTTATCATTACTTCTCGCTCTCCAAAACAACGTTTTATTGCCGTGGCAATACCGTCGGAACTTACTGTTTCTATGTAAGCCATTTTATCTTCGTATTCCTCTCCGATACAACCAAGACGTGTTGTAAGAGTAGGCGTGCCACTTGCCATATATTCCATAAGCTTGGATGGAAACGAGCACCGAGAGTACTCATCATCTGTAGGACGGGGATTAACAAGCAGAAACGAAGACTTCTCTACCGCAATCATCTCAGGACGGCTAAGACAACCACCGTATTTTACTCCAAGATGTTCTTTGTTCTTCACATATTCTTCTGCCTCACCGGATCCATATACAAACAATTCTGCACCGGGAATTTCAGCCTTTATGAAACCATCAACAAGTTCACGTATTCCGTATCGATACATCAAACTTCCTGCATAAACAACACGATTAGGATTACTTTCTTTGCATTCAACATCATCAAATATAGAAAAATCAAAAAACCCTTCCATAACGATATAAGGTTTTTCTTTGTTCAAATGCTCCATTTGAGGCTCGGAAAAGCAGACATAGCCATCGAAATGAGGACTCATTTTTATTGTTCGTTTAATGTAAGAAGAAAACATTTTTCTCAAAATAGGATTACGATTAAACGCCACCGGCATAGCATGTTTGGGCAAATCAGGAACCATTGTATACACTTCAGCTCCAAATTTTTCTCGAGCCCAAAAAGCAGCTTTTGCCGATTGTAGATAAACACAATGTGTAAGGATTATTATCCTCTCTCCTTTAAACGCTTTACACAGCTTAGCCAACTCTTTTTTAACTGAACGAACCTGGGATATCTGTTTTATCACAGGTATATTCCAAGCTCTAGGAAAGACTATTTTCGTTCCATTTTGATTCTTGTGGATTTTAGTTGGTGATATTACACATTTACTTGCCGGAAAGGTGGAAACAGGGGAATAAGATATTGCAAAAAAGTTTTCATTTAAACATCTCCCCAGAGAACTTAAAAACGAGTAATCCCAACGTTGCTGAACGTAATTAGATTTCGATTTGGCATATTTTTCGGCAAAATACGATATTATCTCATCTGGGGTGCCACCACTAATATAAATTACCTTCATAATTTTAGTCAGCTCCGTTTCCTAATCACACTCTTAATAAGTTGCACAAAGTATGCAAATACTGGCTTAAATGTGTAAAAAACACCCATCGGAAACAATATTTTCAACTTCCTATAGCCTTCAAAACGAACCTTACATTCGTGCAAGCGAAATTTAAATGTCCGTCTGCTCAACGTGCCTTTGTCCACGCGATATCCATAAAGGTACTGATCAATATTGCATCCGTTAAAACCTTCTGCATATAACCTCATAAACATATCATAATCTTCGTTTCTTATCGTATATTTGGAATTTCTATATCCGCCTATTTTTTCAATCGCTTCTCGCTTAAAAAGCGTAGCAGCATGACAAAACGGCATTCCACTTAAAAAATCTTTTTTCTTCGGCATTCTTTTTTTCATATCGCAGTCTTTGTATCTGCCGTCATCATCAAAAAGATAAAAATTACTACTGGCAAAATCAACGGAATATGTTTCTATCGCATTCATCAACAGTGAAATTCTATCAGGTGCACTAATATCATCTGCATCTTGGATAAGAAGAAACGCTCCCTTTGAAATTGAGAAGCATTTGTTTCTTGTTTCACCGGCAAACAAATTCGTTTCATTATGCAAAACTCGAATTCGGTTATCCTCCTGCGCAAGCTCTAAAGCAATAGCCAAAGTTCGATCTGAAGAATTATCGTCGCATATTATCAATTCCCAGTTGAGATAGGTTTGCATTTGAATACTTTTAACGCAATCCACTAAATATTTCTCTGCATTGTATGCCGCTACTATAACAGAAACCAAGGGTTCTGACACAACAACCACTCCTCGTCTATATCATACTTTTTCTGTCATTTGCTATTTTTTCAAACAGTGACTTTTGTTCAAAAGATTCTCTTGCAAAAGAAAGACCTTTTTCTGCGTAAGACAACATCATATCAGGATTAGCTATTACAGCTTCCATAGCTTTATGCAAAGAGCTCTCATCCTTCTTTTCAACCACTATACCCGTTTGACCATCTATCATCGCATCAATCGGTCCCGGAATATTGGTTACAATAACAGGAACTCCCATCGCTTCTGCTTCAACTACACCAAGTCCAAAGCCCTCACGATAACTCGGCAAAACATAACAATCCATTGCCGACATATATCTTTCCACAACGTCTGAATATCCTGAAAAAACAACTCTGTCAGAGTTTCTCGCCCAATCATACAGTGCTTCATCCACGGAAGCAGTCTTTTCTTCCGAACCTACCATAAGCAAAAAGACATCATTGCTACTCTCGCACAACCGTTTAAAAGCAGAAAACAACTCGTTGATTCCCTTATCACCGGTTATTCTGCCAACAAATCCAAAAACAAAAGCGTCTTCCGAGAGTAGATGTTTCTTACGAATCTCTGCTCTGTACTCGTCTTTCTTGGAAATGTCGAACTTTTCAAAATTGACTCCGGAAGCACTTCCGTTCCAAATTACGTGCCCTTTTTCTGCCTTGTAAAGTTTTTCCTTGATTGAAAACTCAAGGTTGCTTCTGCTGTCGGGTTCTATAACCGTAGACTTTCTACATACAAGCTTTTCGATAGTTTTAAAAACAAGCCGTTTGATTCCCCTGAATCCAACGTAAGCTATTCCCCATTGACAGTAAAGCCTATTTTTAATTTTGGCTCGTTTGGCAGCAATCGCAGCATAAAGCGATGCGTTTGGAGTAGAATACTGTACTATATCGAACTTTTCTTTTTTGAACAACTTTGTCATTTGCTTGATTGCACCAAATCCATCAAGATTTATCCCTCTTCCCATCTTGATAGGATAATAATGGATATAATCAGGCAAAGAATCGGCAAAACCTTCGTCATAATCACAAACGAAAGAAACATCAAATTCCCCACTATTGTGAAGGTGCTTTGCAAACTCAAGCACAAAACTTTTTAGCGTTATGGATACCGTAGTTACAAAACAAATTTTTTTCATTTCATTCTCTTCGCCGGAATACCGACATACACTCCCTTTTCAGTCGTATTACGTATTACCACTGCACCCGCACCAATCGTGCAACCATCACATATTTTGATGTTATTGATTATAGTTGCACCTGCGCAAAGAAACGTGCCGCGACCTATCGATACCGTACCCGCAATACGAGCGCCTACGGATATGTGACAAAAATCATCTATGGTACAATCGTGATCAACGGAAGAGCAGGTGTTTATTATTACACCTTTTCCGATGGTAGAGCCCGTATTGATTACTGCTCCGGGAGCAACGAAAGTTCCAACACCTATAGTCACGTTACTGCCAATAATTGCCGACGGGTGAATTATTGATACGACATTAGCGCCACCGCTTATCAAAGTGTTAGTTATTTTTTCACGAATGATGCTGTTTCCTATTGCAACAAAGAAATCGCACTCGTTTATGTATTTTACGTAATCACACGTTTTACCGGACAATTCAACAGCGCACTCATCCGCATCGTCAAGATACAAGACTTTTTTGTATCCGTTTAAAAGAGCCGCATCGGCAACAACC
>JAZRHO010000047.1:0-1610 GCA_045644805.1 Eubacteriales bacterium
CTTAGCTCTTCCCTTGGCGCGTCTTCTCTTAAGAACTTTTCTACCGTTAGCGGTTGCCATTCTTTTTCTGAAGCCATGTTCCTTTTTTCTCTGTCTTTTCTTAGGCTGATATGTTCTCTTCATGGTAGCACCTCCTTGTAAAATTTTTAACGTCGGGGACTGTGGTCCCTCATCTTTGCATATCCAAAGCAGAATATATTATACCTCAAAAATCCTTTTTTGTCAAGATGCTTTTTAAATATTTTTTTAAATATATAAAATGTAGCAAAAAAATCAAGAAAATACGAAAAATATGAGGAAAAAAAGAGGAAAAAATGCCTTTTCTATTGACTTTTTCACCCCTTTCTGCTAAAATAATAAAATGTAAAATCAAAATTATAATGGGGAGGTATTCCTTATGATAAACAAGGACGTCCAAAAAATTCTTATTTCAGAGTCCGAGCTTGATGCTATCGTGTCAAGACTTGCACGCGAAATTGATCGCGACTACGGAGCAGAGGATAAAAAGCTTGTGCTTATCTGTATTCTTAAAGGTTCGCTTGTATTTATGGGCGATCTTATGAAGAAGCTTACCGTGCCTGTGGAGATCGACTGTATGCGTGTTTCCTCCTACGGCGCAAGTACAGAGTCATCGGGTAACATTAACATTGTTCTTGACCTTGTACGCCCCGACATAGCGGAGTGCGATCTCCTTGTAATTGAAGATATCATAGACTCCGGCAACACTCTTTCTTACCTTGTCAACTACCTTAAGCTCAAGGGAGCGAAGAGCGTTAAGACTTGCGCGCTTCTTGACAAGCCATCTAGAAGAAAGGCAGATTATAACGCGGATTACGTTGGAACTGTTATTCCGGATGAATTCGTTATTGGCTACGGTCTTGATTATGCGGAAAAATATCGCGCCCTTCCTTACGTTGGTATTCTGAAACCCGAGGTTTATTCCGAGTAATGGCTACTTTTGCAACCTATACCCTTGGATGCAAGGTTTCGCAGTATGAGAGCGTCGCTCTGGCGGAGGAGCTTGAAAGACTCGGTATGACCGAAGTGGACTTTTCCCAATATGCAGATGCTTATATAATTAACACTTGCACCGTAACTCAGGAATCTGATGCAAAATCGAGAAAGTATATAAGACGCGCCCTGCGCCAGAACCCCGATGCGGTGGTTGCGGTAATGGGATGCTATAGTCAGCGCTCGCCCGAGCAGGTCGCCGCCATTGACGGCGTATCCATCGTTGCGGGAACTGCAGATAAAATGAAGCTCGCTCCAATGATAGTGGAGATGCTTTCGAGCAAAACCGATAAAACTGAATTTTTAGATGATGTTGCTCCTATCATTATGACAAAGCCTCTTGACGGCGAAAAATTTGAGCCTATGACGGTCACACGCCCTGAGCGAACTCGCGCATACGTTAAAATTGAGGACGGATGCGAGTGTAGATGCACTTATTGTGCCATATCCGATGCCCGTGGACCTGTAAGATCGAAGCCCGTGGATGACGTTATCCGCGAGGTCGAGAGCCTCTATAAATCAGGCACTCGCGAGATTGTCCTGACGGGAATTGAAACCGGCTCATATGGAGCAGATTTTGAAGAAAAATACGATCTCGG
>JAZRHO010000048.1:0-34157 GCA_045644805.1 Eubacteriales bacterium
TGTAAGCTGTCTCTGGTGAAGAGCGCAAGTGCCGGAAACACGTCTGGGGAGAATCTTAGCGCGCTCGGAAATGAATTTTCTGAGCTTTGCGATATCCTTGTAATCTATCTCGTTTACCTTATCCTGGCAGAAGATGCAAACCTTCTTTCTTCTGTGCATAGGACGGAAAGCGGGACGCTGTGTATCGTTTCTATCCATTAGAATAGTCCATAACCTTTCCGACTCACAAATTCTTTATTGCTCCCATCTCGCAGTGAGTCTTACGGTGGGAGAGGACGGATAAGACACCTTGCTTAGAAGGGAAGGTCTCCGTCACTGGGAAGTTCTTCAAAATTAGCACTGCCTGTGCTGTTGAACGAAGGTGCACCGTATGCATCGGGTGTATATGCCGCGCCGCCCGCCTGAGGAGCGCCTGCGCCTTGAGCTGCTGAAGTTACGAAAGAAACTTCTTCTGCAACTACCTCGGTAGCATATCTCTTCTGACCCTGATTGTCAGTCCAAGTTCTTGTCTGAAGCTGACCGCAAACAAGGATAGGATTGCCCTTCTTGAAATATCGGCTGACAAATTCAGCACTCTGACGCCATGTAACAATGTTAATGAAGTCAACATTCTGCTGGCCTTGATCCGCTTTTGCGAAACGACGATTTACAGCAATTGAAAAGCTGCATACGGAAATACCTGCCGCAGTCTGCTTGAGCTCGGGATCTGCAGTCATGTTGCCGATAAGGATTACCTTATTGAAACTTGCCATTTTTTGCCTCCATTTGATTTTAAACTAATTACGCTTCTGTTTCTTCGGTTGCTTCTGCAACTTCAACGGAAACTTCCTCGGTTGTAGCCGAAGCAGCCTTAACTTCCTTAGCAACAGTCATGTAACGGATAATACCTTCAGTAATACCGAATACACGAGTGAGCTCGTGAGGGAAGTCGGGTTCGCTCTTAAAGTTAGCGAGAACGTAGTATCCTTCAGTGATGTAGTTGATAGGATATGCGAGTCTGCGCTTGCCCCACTCGTTAACAACAACATCGGATGCGTTGTCATTGATGAGAGCTACGAACTTGTCCTTGAGAGCAACGTAATCATCTTCTGCAAGATTTCCGCTGATAACAAAGAGAGTTTCGTAAGAACAAATCTTCTTTTCCATTTGAATTTTACCTCCTTATGGTCTTTAGGCAATCAAGTCCTGATTGCAAGGAGTCGAATCACATCGATTCGCACCAGTACAGCATTATAACACAATTGTTTCCAAATGTCAATATGTTTTTGAAAAATATATTTACATATTAAGTATTAAGTATTTTTATCGGTACAAGGGTAATGGGGCTTGTAAGTTCTTGTTGACAAAGTGCCATATTTAATATATAATCTTAGTATAAATCGAAATGGGGAGGAAACGTTATGAATGCGATAAAAGAGAAGGCTTATGCGAAAATTAATCTATATCTTGACGTCCTTGGCATCAGAGCAGACGGATTTCATGAAATAAAAAGTGTTATGCACTCGGTGTCTCTTGCAGATGATGTTCTCGTGTCCGTTTTGCCGGCAAAGGAGCTTTCGATAAAGCTTTCGATTGAAGGCAGCCGTTATCTTCCAAATGATTCAAAAAATCTCGTATACAAGGCAGCGCAGATGTTTGCCGAAAGACTCGGCGTATATGGTGAAATCAGAATAAAGCTTGTAAAAAGGATACCCGTAGCCGCAGGACTTGCGGGCGGCTCCTCGGATGCTGCAGCGACTCTCAGAGCCCTGAATAAGTTATATAAGCGTCCATTTACGATTAAAGCGCTTGCTAAAATGGGAGCTGAACTTGGAAGTGATGTTCCGTATTGCGTTGTTGGAAAAACAGCGCTTTGCGAAGGCAGGGGCGAATGTATATCTCACATAAAAACCTCCTCTTATATTAACGCCGTTATTGTCAGCACAAATGAGTATGTTTCAACACCAGATGCGTACAAATCTCTTGATAAACTTTACGCTGATTTTGACGGAAGCGTAAGGTCGGGAGGCGACGTTTATTACGAGAAGCTGATGCGGGAATTTGAAGGAGGAAAAATACCCTTTGAAGGTATGTTTAATATTTTTGAATCTGCCGTGCTCCCGAATTGTGAAAAAGCGGCAGTTGTGAAGGAACTTCTGGTTTCTCTAGGTGCGTTGAATGCTATGATGAGTGGAAGCGGTCCTTCGGTCTTCGGAGTGTTTGAAAATAAAAAAGCGGCACAAAATGCCGAGCAGAAAATCAAAGACCAAGGCTATCGAGCTTGGTCGGTAGTAACAGTATAGCAACAGTTCAATTGATTTACAATTAATAAAAACACCGCTGACTGGGGATGTAAAATGTCTCAAATCTGCGGTGTTTTTCATCTAATACTCTCACGCGCAATTAATATTGCGCAAATAATTGACAAGCAACGAAAAATATGATATAATCAGTTATTAAGCAGAAGTCTAATAAAAGGGTGGGAAAGGAGAAGCTATATGTCGTTTTTTGATGGTGACTACGATGATTTTTGGGATGTTTCCAAGCTTGTTCCAAAAAAGAAAACAACAGCCTCTCGTTTTTCCGCAAATGAAAAAATTTCCGATGTTATATTGGATAGCTGTGAAAATAAAAAATACAGCTCCGACGATAAAAAACTCAATTTCAGTTTATATCAAATGTCAGATAAAACCGAAAGCAGTCTTAAGGAATATAGCTATGTTCCTTCATTTGCAAAGCTTATTCGCAAGGTGACTATCAAACCGTCGGTGGACAGATTCGATTTTTACGATACCTTTAGAAAAGCGGCGCTTATTTATTTCGATTACAAGTGCCCGAAGTGCGATTTTGTTCCGTTTTATTCATATATGCCCCAGTATTCACAGATGACAACCGAGCAAAAGCGATATTATTTTTATTGGAGAGATGAGCTTCGTAAAGGGAGATATCTCAAAATTGATTACTCATATATCTATCTTTATGCCTATGAAATTCTTAATCTTCCCGAAAAGGTGGGCAAAGAGGAAGGTCTGAGCCTTTTGTGTGACGTTTGGTGTGCGTACAGAAAAGAACTTCCGAGATTGGATGGTAACTTTTCGGTATGGGTTCAGGATTACTGTTTGGTTTACGGACTTGAGTGCCCGTTTGATAAGATTAAAGATTTTTTATTTGATGTTATAAACGTTTCATCGTTCAAGGAATTTTATCTTTCGGATATGAGCAAGGGTGGAAACGGTGCATCTGCAATGATAGCGTATCTTTCGGATTATGATTGGCGACGCGGAAAATATGCGGGCGGTGATAATTCGGATGTGTACAGAAAACATGTTGAAGGTGCTATGCAGTGCATTTTTTCAAAAATACTGACCGATGATGCTGTTTTAAAAAGCGAGCATTCAAAAATATCCCGAACTGCATTCCCGGGTTCGCTCTGTACTCATACCGTAAAATGCATTTTGGAAATAGAATATTATTCTATTTCGCATTCTCCGCAATTGCGCGCGTCTGTTACTGCGGCGCTCAAATATACAGAGAATAAGCTTCGGGCTTGTCTTGGTGTAAAAAGCAGACTTGCAATAAAATACTTACCCGATGAGTTCAAGGCTTCTATTGACAAATATTTTGAATCCGAATTCCGCAGACTCGAGCGTGAGCGTGAAAGAGCAAATGCTCCCGAATACGAGCGCCTTTATGACGCGCCGGAAGTTAAGGCTTCCTTTGAAAGCGCGGTAGAAATAGAGAAGGCTTCTTGGCGTATGACGGCGCGCCTGGTTGAGGGTATGGAAGATTTTGAAGAAGCTTCATACGAAGAGCCTGCGTATAAAAAAGAAATTAGACAAAACAACGAAAATACAGAAATGTTATCCGAGACCGCGGAAGAAAAAAATGATAACTGCAAGTGGTACGGTCTTGATAATATTGAAATTTCGTTTTTACGCGCTGCTCTAAAAACTGATACAAAAGAGCAGAAAAAAATTGCCAACGAATCCGGGATACCGGCTGATACATTAGCGGAAAATATCAACGAAGCCTTTTCCGATAATTTCGGTGATGTTATTCTCGAACAATCGGATATCGGTGGTTTTAAAGTTATAGATGATTATTACGAGGAGATTACAGAGTGGCTGCAATGAATAATGAGGTTAAAGTTCCGAAGAGAATTTTAAATACACTGATTACGTCACTTTCGGCAGGTGTCGTTCCAAGAATAGGAGCTCCCTATATAGCCATTGGCAGAGAAGAGGAGATAAGCGCGCTCCTTGATAATCTTGATGACGTGGCAGACGGCGGCGCAGCGTGCCGTTTTCTCATAGGAAGATACGGAAGTGGCAAAAGCTTCCTAATTCAGCTGATAAGAGGACGAGCTCTTGAGCGTGGATTTATATGCGCAGATGCTGACCTTTCGCCAGAGCGCAGACTTTCGGGCGGCAACGGAGCAGGTCTTGCCACCTACAAAGAGCTCATTATAAATATGGCATGCAAGGCTTCTCCTGACGGAGGTGCGCTTGCTACTATACTTTCGAGACACTACGCCAAGCTCCAGACCGAGCTGGCAGAAGAGGGAATATTTTCCGATGCGGAAAATTTTGAATCGGAGCTTAAGAAAAAGGTAATTGTTATGTTATCAGAACTTGAAGGTGACGTTGGAGGCTTCGATTTTGCCAGAATTTTAGGCGAGTATTACTCGGCTGTAATACATGATGATACAGAGAGAAAAAGTGCTTGTTTACGTTGGCTGCGAGGTGAGTTTTCAAATAAAACAGAAGCGAACGCAGCGCTCGGATTCCGTGTAAGTACTGTTATTGATGACGATAATTGGTATAATTTTATTAAGCTTTTTGCATCACTTTCAGTAAAACTGGGTTATCTTGGATTTATTGTATTTATCGACGAATGCGTAAATCTTTACAAAATCCCAAATAGAATTTCAAGAGAAGCCAATTACGAAAAAATACTTGCTATTTTTAACGATACACTTCAAGGAAAGGCAAGAAATCTGGGTGTTATATTTGGCGGAACACCTCAGTTTTTGGAAGACACCAGGCGCGGACTTTTCAGTTACGATGCTCTAAAGAGCCGTCTTGCCGATTCTAAATATGCCGCAGTAGGCGGTTATCAAAATCTTTCATCACCCGTAATAAGGCTCAGAACTCTTTCGGGAAATGAGCTTCTGGCTCTGGTAAAAAGACTTACAAATCTTTATGCAATGCGGGACGGCACTGAGCCATTGGTTGCGGATTCGGAAATAGAAGAATTTGTGAATTTGGCTCGTTCCAGAGCAGGGGCTGATGAAATGCTCACGCCAAGAGAGATAATACGTGATTTTCTCTCGTTTTTAAATGTTCTTCACGATAACAAAAACGTCAAATTTGCAGATCTTATAAAGAAAGCGGTGGCTGTGAACATTGACGAGCAGAGTTCATTTTCTGAAGAAACTGAAAACAGCAATGTCACGGCAGGAAGAACGGTTAGTTTGTTTGATATAGAGATTTAGGTAACATAAAATTGTAACGAGGTATTATATGAACGGTATACAGAGCCAAGCGGACAGAATTTTCTCGCTTTTTCCTGATTTCATTAAAGAGTATATCTATGGTCACGGTTGGACAGAGCTTCGAGAAATTCAGCTTGAAGCAGCCCATGCGATACTTGAGAGCGATGATAATTTATTGCTTTGCTCTTCTACTGCATCGGGAAAAACAGAAGCTGCTTTCTTTCCGATAATTTCAGATATAGTAAATCATCCAAAGACACGCTCGTCTGTATCAGTTTTGTATATAGCACCTTTGAAATCCTTGATAAACGACCAGTTTTACAGACTTGAAGAGCTCCTTGATATGTCCGGAATTCCAGTAACCCATTGGCACGGTGACGTAAGCGCTTCGCATAAGTCGAAGCTTTTGAAAAATCCCGAAGGAATTCTTCAGATAACCCCGGAGTCTCTCGAGTCGATGCTCATGAACAGAGCGAATGACATACCTAGAATTTTTGGAGAATTGAGATATGTTGTCATTGATGAAATTCACGCTATGATAGGTGAAGACAGAGGAAGTCAAGTGCTTTGCCAGCTTTCAAGAATTTCAAGACTTATAGGACATTCTCCGAGACGAATCGGTCTTAGCGCAACGATAGGAGACATTGAGACTGCGGCAAGGTGGCTGGGAGAGGGAAGCGGAAGGAATACCTACGCTCCTGTTCCTCCAAAAACAAAGCTGAAATGGAGACTCGGACTTGAGCATTTTTATATTCAAAATCCAAATGAAATTCAAACAAGATCTCCATCTCTTCAGACATCCGAGCAGACAGAGAGGGGCGGGAGAGCGGTCCTAGATCCCGGATATGAATTCCTTTACGATGCCGTATATGGCAAAAAAGCACTTGTTTTCTCAAATTCCAGAGAGGAAACAGAGTATGTAACCGCAACCTTGCGTCAGATAGCAAAAGCACGGAGCGATGATGACGTATTCCTTATACATCACGGTAACTTATCAGCTTCCTTGCGTGAGGATGCAGAAGCGAAGATGAAGGATGAGGGAGTTGTCAGAGCCGTAACGTGCGCGACTGTCACTATGGAGCTAGGTATAGATATCGGACGTCTTGAAAGAGTATGCCAGGTAGGCTCTCCGACAACTGTTGCGGGATTTTTGCAACGTCTCGGCCGTTCCGGAAGAAGGGGAAATGCTCCTGAGATGATAATGCTTCACAGAGAGGAAATACCTCTTCCGAATACTCCGCTTCCCGAAATCATTCCGTGGGAACTTCTTCGAGGCATAGGAATTGTTGAGCTGTATTCAACAGAGCGGTTTATAGAGCCTCCTAAATTCAAAAAAATGCCCCTTAGCCTTGCTTTTCATCAAACTCTTAGTGTGCTCGCATCCGGAGGGGAGCTTTCCGCTAAGGAATTGGCTTCAAAAATACTCTCTCTGCCGCCTCTCAGAGAGATTGAAAAGGAAAGCTACAGAGAACTTCTGGTCTCAATGATAAATGACGATTATCTTGAATTTACAGAAGAGAAGAAGATAATCATAGGGTTAAAGGGAGAAAGAATAATAAACAGCTTTAAATTTTATGCGGTTTTCAAAGACAGTGAGGACTTTACCGTAAGATGCGATAGCGAGGAGATAGGAACGATAACGACACCACCTCCGGTTGGAGACAGATTTGCGCTTGCAGGAAGAGTCTGGGAGGTAAAAGAGGTTGATATACAGAGAAAGCTTATTTTCGTTAAGCGCGTTGAGGGAAAAATGGAAGTATCCTGGCCGGGAGACAGCGGTGAAATTCATACAAAGCTGCTTTTAGCCATGCGTGACATACTCTTCAATAAAAAGGATTATGCATTTCTTGGGGATAATGCAAAGGAACGTCTTGATAATGCACGAAGAGTAGCAGAAAATGCGAAAATGAACAATAATATGGTTGTATTTTTGGGCGGTCAGAGTTACGTTCTTTTCCCTTGGCTTGGAACGCGCTCTTTCAGAACTCTTCGTCGAATGTTGCAAAAATATGCGGCTGAGTTGGGAATTTCGGATATTCAAAGCGAAGGATGTTATTATATAAAATTCAAGGCAAGAGACGGAGCGGGCGAAAATTTGTGCTTTGCCATACGGTGTATTCTTGAACGTGACGGCCTCGATACCAACGAACTGGTTTGCGACGGTGAGTGTCCTGTATTTGACAAATATGATGAATATATCCCCCCGAAGCTTCTGCGTGAGGCTTATGCAAAGGATAGGCTTCTTGCTGATGAAATTTTTGAAAGGTTTGAGTAAAGCTTTATGATTTATGATTTACTTGCTCCGTTTTACGATAAATTCAACGGAGATATCGATTATTCCGAGTGGGCTGATTTTATAGAAAAAATTATCGAGAATGAATATAAAATCGGAAAGCCTGAGCTTATCCTTGATCTTGGCTGCGGTACCGGAAGCATGACCGTTGAGCTTGCAAAACGCGGCTATGACATGACAGGGGTAGACTATTCTCCCGAAATGCTTGATAAGGCTCGAAATCGTGCGTACGGTGAAGGGATTGGCGATAGAATTCTATGGTTATGCCAGGACATGCGTGAATTTGAGCTTTACGGTACGGTTGATATAGCTGTGTGTTGCCTTGACGGTATAAATCATTTAACGAGAAGTAAAGATTTAAACAAATGTTTTGATTTAATAAGAAATTATTTGATTCCCGGCGGACTTTTTATATTCGATATAAACGGAAAGTTTAAATTTGAAAACATATATTCCGATCAAACGTATGCCATGGAGGAAGAAAACGCGCTTTGTATATGGCAAAACTATTATAATAAAAATACGAAGCTTTGCGAATTTTATATAACGCTCTTCAAGGAGTGTAAAGACGGAAGATATGAGCGTTTTGATGAAACTCAACGAGAAAGAATGTATACTCTTCGTTCGATAAAGCAAGCTCTTTCTCGTAATTCGCTTGAATTTATCGGCGCTTACTCTGATTTTAATTTTAATGAGGGAAGCGATAATGATGAGCGTATATATATTGTTGCGAAATGTGTAAAGTGAGGGAAATATAATGGAATCTCTAAAAAAATCAATAATAACAAGAGGAATGACACGCGATGGCTCAGCGCGAGTTCTCGTCATTAATTCCCGTGAAATGATAAATTCAATGATATCGGTGCATAAAACAGCGCCTACCGCAACGGCAGCGCTCGGACGTCTTGTTACAGCGGCTTCAATGATAGGAACAATGCTCCCCGAAAACGGTGACACTGTGACTATGGGATTTAACTCAAGCGGTGATATCAGTAAGATGATTGCGGTATCCGATTATTTTGGAAACGTAAAAAGTTATATAAACAATCCCTTAGCTGATCCTAAGAGGCGTCCCGATGGCAAGCTTAACGTCGGAGAGGCGATAGGCGGGGGAACCTTCTATATGATTCGTGATATCGGAGGAAAGGAGCCGCAGAGCGGAACGATAGAAATCGTTTCAGGTGAGATAGCAGAGGATATTGCTACGTATTTTGCGAAGAGCGAGCAGATACCGACTGTTCTTTCTCTCGGTGTTTTGGTTGATACCGATTATACTTGCAGGGCAGCAGGAGGAGTGCTTATTCAGCTTATGCCGTTCCCCGATGATGCTACTGTAGATCTGATAGAGCGTAATGCAGCACAGCTTTTAAACATCTCAAAGCTGTTTGACATGGGGCTCAGTAATGAGCAGATAATAGACATTGCTATGAAAGATATTCCGTTTGATCTTTTCGATGCAATAGAGGTGGAGTATAAATGCGATTGCTCACGCGAAAGAATGAGAAAAAAGATCAAAAGTCTTGGCAGCAAAGAAATCACTAATATGTTTGATGAGCAAGAAAGTGAAGGAAAAAAGCGTGTTCTTACAGCAGTATGTCATTTCTGTAATTCTGAATACAACTTCACTGAAAAGGATTTGTTATAATTTCTGCTCTTAAATAAATGCCGAATATATGAAAAAGGAGAATTCAAAATGTTAAAAGTAAATGCCGTTGTAGGTCAGTCGGGAGGTCCGACATCTGCTATCAATGCAACTCTTTCTGGAGTTATAAGAGGATGTGCCGAGGCGCATGAGAACGATATGATAGGAACACTCTATGGTATGCGTAACGGAATAGAGGGTTTCCTTAATGAGAAGCTTATTGATCTTGGAAAATATTTCGGAGATGAAGAAAGTCTGACATTGCTTGAGAATACGCCTGCTGCCGCTCTTGGCTCATGCAGAAGAAAGCTTAAAAGCCATGAGCAAGACGCATCTACGTACGAAAGAATGCTTTCGGTATTCAAGAAGTACGATATTCATTATTTCTTTTATATTGGCGGTAATGATTCAATGGATACCGTTCTTAAGCTTTCCGATTACGCTAAAAGCCATAATTATGAGCTTTTTGTTGTAGGAGTTCCCAAGACAATAGATAACGACCTTACGAATACCGATCACACACCCGGATTCGGATCTGCAGCCAAATTTGTTGCAACGACTGTATCAGAGATATACAGAGACATCAACGTATATACGGTAAAGGCGGTTACGATCGTTGAAATAATGGGTAGAGACGCGGGATGGCTTACAGCGGCATCATCGCTGGCTTCGCAGTCGGGCGAAGGTCCTGATCTTATTTACCTTCCAGAGCGAGCCTTTGATCCTGATGAATTTATATCTTCGGTAAATGCTGCTCTTGAAAAGCATCCGGCAGTTCTTGTATGTGCTTCGGAAGGTATAAGATTTGCGAACGGTGAGTACGTAGGAAGCGGAAGTCAGTCCGGCGCGGTTGATGTCTTTGGTCACAAATATCTTTCCGGCACAGGAAAGGTGCTCGAATCTCTTGTTAAAGAAAAAATTGGATGCAAGGTGCGCTCTATAGAATTGAGTCTTCCTCAAAGATGTGCGTCGCATATCGCGTCTTTGGCAGATATAAATGAATCTGTAAATGTAGGAAAATCGGCAGTTGAGCTTGCAATTGACGGAAAAACAGGTGTTATGGCAACTATCGAAAGAGAAAACGGAGAGGAATATTCGGTTTCTTACGGTAGTGCGGACATAAAAAATATTGCAAATGAGATAAAATCCGTTCCCGACAGTTATATAAACGAAGAATCCAACGGTGTTACTGAAGAATGCTTGGCTTATCTGAAGCCACTTATCCTAGGAGAGCCCTCGGTAATGTATGAAAACGGAATCCCAAAGCACATAAACCTCTAATTTTTTAAATTAATATTCCGTAATTTTACATTAAAAATTTTTGAAAGGTATTGATTTTTGTCATATTGTGTGATAAAATAATATCGTTAATTAAATATTCTTATCAAGAGCGGCGGAGGGACTGGCCCTATGAAGCCCGGCAACCTGTGTTTATAAGGTGCCAATTCCTGTCAGATAAGTGATTGTTATCTCGGGAAGTCTGCTTGCGCGTCTTTCCGAGATTTCTTTTGATAAGAGACTAAAAAATGAGAGGATATTAAAATGTCAGAATTGAAAAAAGTTCTTTTTACATCCGAATCCGTAACAGAGGGACATCCCGATAAGATTTGCGATAAGATTTCGGATGCTATACTTGACGAGATGCTTCGTCAGGATCCTATGAGCCGTGTAGCATGTGAGACCTTTGCTACCACGGGTATTATTAACGTAATGGGTGAAATTACTACTAACGCAACGGTAGATATTCAGAAAATAGTTCGCGATACTATTTCCGAAATCGGATACACAAGAGCAAAGTATGGTTTTGACTCTGAGACTTGCGCTGTTTTAAGCTCAATACACGCTCAAAGTCCCGACATTGCAATGGGTGTTGATAAATGCCGCGAAGCAAAAGACGGAGAAATGACAGATGCTCTTGATACAGGAGCAGGTGACCAGGGCCTTATGTTTGGTTATGCATGTGATGAAACACCGGAGCTTATGCCCTTGCCTATATCTCTTGCTCATAAGCTGGCAAAGAAGCTTACAGAGGTAAGAAAGAACGGAACTCTTTCCTATCTTCGTCCTGACGGTAAAACTCAGGTTACAGTTGAATATATCGACGGTAAGCCTGTGAGAGTGGATACAATCGTAGTATCTTCTCAGCATAGCGAGGAGATTTCCCAAGAGCAGATTCGCAAGGATATAATTGATAAAGTAATTCTTCCCGTTGTTCCGACAGAGCTTCTTGACGGAAAGGTGAATATTTTTGTTAATCCCACCGGTCGCTTTGTTATCGGAGGTCCCCAGGGAGATACAGGTCTTACAGGAAGAAAGATAATCGTCGATACATATGGAGGATACTCCCGTCATGGCGGCGGAGCCTTTTCAGGTAAAGACCCGACGAAGGTTGATAGAAGCGCATCTTATGCTGCAAGATATGTTGCCAAAAACATCGTAAAAGCAGGACTCGCAGCAAAATGCGAGGTTCAGATAGCGTATGCAATAGGTGTCGCTAAGCCTGTTTCGGTTATGATAGA
Source organism: Eubacteriales bacterium (assembly GCA_045644805.1). Taxonomy (GTDB): domain Bacteria; phylum Bacillota; class Clostridia; order Oscillospirales; family CAG-272; genus UBA1740. The sequence continues at coordinate 11,928 of JAZRHO010000048.1, forward strand.
GACATTTGGTACAGCTGTTTGCTCGGAAGAAAAAATATCTGATGCAGTTTCAAAGCTTGTTGATCTTCGTCCTGCGGCTATTATAAACAAATTTGATCTGCGCAAACCGATATATAAGGAACTTGCAGCATACGGTCATATGGGAAGAGAAGAGCTCGGTGTAAAATGGGAAGAGTGCGACATTGTTGATAAGCTTCGTGCTCTCTGCCTTTAATCTGGGGTTCTCCTCAAAAATGCACTTGTTATATAGAGGTACTGTGTTTTTTTGCACAATACCTCTGTTTTTATTCGGTTAGCCTAAATGCGATAGCCTTCATTGCTAAAAAATTTTATGCGTAAGTTAAAAGGTATTGCCAAACCGACGCTTTTGTGATAAAATATTTATAATATTTGAGAAAGGAGATGCGGTATATGAAAGCAAAAGAAAGTGCCGAGGTTATTCGCGGTACTATCGAAAATGTAGTGTATTATAACGACGAAAATGATTATGCTGTATTGGAGATATCCTGCACTGATACCAATCTCCTCATTACGGCTGTTGGAACTATGCCAATACCTTTCGCCGGTGAAAATGTTATACTTAAGGGAAGCTTTGGTTATCATAAAGAATTTGGAAAGCAATTCGTGATAGAATCTTTTGAAAAGACTCTGCCAGAGGAGGTAGAGGGAATACTCCAGTATCTGTCATCAAGAACCGTCAAGGGTGTCGGTCCGTCTACTGCCAGAAAGATAGTTGACAGATTCGGAAAAGACACTTTTGAAGTAATAGAAATGCATCCTGAGTGGCTGGCGGATATACCCGGTATAACTATGAAAAAGGCTGCAGCTATTTCCGAGTCCTTCTGCGAGCAGAACGGCCAGAGAGATGTTGTGATGTTTTGTAAGGATTATATGACCGTGGCTGAGGCAACAAAGGTTTACAAGAAATTAGGCGCAGGCGCTGTGGGAATAATAATTGATAATCCTTATATTCTTTGTGAAAGCAACTTTGGAATATCATTTGCTCAAGCTGATGATATAGCCATGTCCTTAGGAATAAAGCCTGATAATGATTTCAGAATCAGAAGCGGTATAAATTATGTACTTGAGTACAATTCCTCTGTCAATGGGCATACTTGCCTTCCTGAAGAGAAGCTTGTTCAGGCAGCAACTCAGGTTTTGGGCATTGATAGAGATAAGATAACTCAAAGGCTTAGCAGCTTTATAAACATAGGAGAATTATCACGTTATACCGTAGACGGTGAAGTTCTTATTATGTCAAACGAAGCCGCAGAGACCGAGGACTATATCGCAAGACGTGTTTTGCAGATAGATTCATGCGCGTTGCAGCTTGCAAGCGAGGATATAGCGTCTTTGGTAAATAAGATAGAAACCCAAAATGGAATATCGTATGAGCGCCTTCAGAAGAAAGCTATTTATGAATGCTTAAGAGGCGGAGTGACGATAATTACAGGAGGTCCGGGAACGGGAAAAACGACAGTAGTTAAAGCACTGATATCGATTTTTGCAAGTCTTAACCTTAAAGTAGTCCTGGCAGCTCCGACGGGTCGCGCAGCTAAACGTCTCAGCGAAGCAACAAGCTCCGACGCCAAAACCATTCACCGAATGCTTGAAATGGAAAGAGGCAGTGATTCCAATATACGTTTTGGACGCAACGGTGGAAATCCAATCGATGAAGACGTTTGTATAGTAGACGAAGCGTCAATGATAGATGTAACTTTGATGCAAGCTTTGGTAAAAGCTTTAAGGAGAGGCTCAAGGCTTGTCCTTATAGGTGATTCAAATCAGCTCCCAAGTGTGGGAGCAGGAAACGTACTTGCTGATTTAATCGAAAGTGATTGCGTAAGAACTGTAGAGTTAACAGAAATATTCCGTCAGTCTAAGGAAAGTTTGATTATTACAAACGCGCATAAGATAAACAAGGGCGAAAAACCGAATCTTTCATCTGTAAATGCGGATTTCTTCTTTATGAGTAGACAAAATGAGAGGGATATTCCGTCAACTGTGGCTTCGCTTATCACTGAAAGACTTCCGGCAAAATACGGAAGATCGGTTAAAGAAAATATTCAAGTTATTACTCCGTCTAAAAAAGGCTTTGGAGGTGTTGAAATACTAAACAGTGAACTTCAATCCAAGCTCAATCCCAAAAGCCGAAATAAGGTGGAAAAATCGGCTCACGGAACGCTCTTCAGAGAAGGCGACCGAGTAATGCAGATTGTAAATAACTACGAAATAGAGTGGACTCGAGATGGCATAGACGGCATGGGCGTATTTAACGGTGATATAGGTGTCATAGAGAAAATTGATATAGAAGAAGCTGTTATGATGATACGCTTTGATGACAGGCTTGCGTCGTATGATTTTGAACTGCTTGACGAGCTTGAGCTTGCTTATGCTATAACTGTTCATAAAAGTCAGGGAAGTGAATATTCAATCGTTATAATGCCTATGTATTCTTGTCCGCCTATGCTTTTAACAAGAAATTTGCTTTATACTGCGGTTACGCGGGCAAAACGTATGGTTATCATGGTCGGCCGACCTGAAATAGTTAACAAAATGATTGAAAACAATCGTGAGATACTTAGGTATACTACATTGAGCCGTCGTATAACCGATTATAGATAAATAAAAAGCAAAATAAAACAAATCTTTTTAAAATATGCCTTGAAATTTCATTATAAATATAGTATAATGTTAAAAGCAAGTATTTTACTATTTTCAGAAAGGAAGCGGCATGGTAACCAAAATCGGTCTTGATCTCGGTTATGCTAATATAACCATAAGCGACGCATCGCTTGAAGTGGATCGTGAACCATCAGTTGCAATAATAGATAAAACAACCCGTCGCATCATTTCTGTGGGTAAGGATGCGTGGTCGGTTGATAATGCAGCGTCAGGAATTCTTGTCAGACCATTTAAAAACGGTCTTTTGTACTCGATTGAGTTTACCAGAGAAATCATCAAAGCGGCGCTTAAGGTGGTTAACACTTCTGATAACGTTAGATGTATAGTCGGTGTTCCTTCGGAGTTTAATTCCAAGCAGGAAAACGAGCTATATTCTATACTTCTTGACGAGGGCGTTAAAGAATGCTTTTTTGTAAAGCGTGCGGTTGCCGGACTCATAGGTGCCGGATATGCACCGTCAATCAGCGCGGTATCAGTAAATATAGGCGCATCTAAAACCGAAGTTGCTGTTATTTATCAGGGAAGTATAATATATTCATCTACTGTCGATATAGGCGGCGAGGCATTTGATGAGGCTGTTCGTCAGTATATTTTGGATCAGGGAGAGCTCAATATTTCGCTCCTTGATGCCAAAGCGATAAAAGAGGGAATAGGCGCAGTTTGGGAAGGACGCAATGCTCAGCCAATAACTATAAACGGTACTCTAGCGCTCACCGGAAACAAAATTAAGATGACAATATCATCTGAGGATATATTGGGCGTGTTTGAAGCGCCTCTTCATAGATTGCTCAGCGCAGTTGCCGATGGTGTAAAGAAGATACCGATTGATTACGTTGAAGAAATCTTTTCTAACGGTATAGTTCTTTCGGGTGGCGGAGCGGAGCTCTACGGACTTGATAAGATGATGGCAAAGGTTTTAGGTGTTGATGTAACGTTAGCAAATAATCCTGCGGATTGTGTAGCGAGAGGACTCTCTTTAGTCAATACCTTCCTTCCGATTAAAATGCGCGGAAACGGAAAAAACATTACATCTCAATTGGCAAAATATTATAAGTCAAATAATAAAAAGTAATATAGGAGATCAAAATGAAAAACGGAGAGAAGAAAAGCCTTTCACTCAGTGCAAGAATTATGGCAGGAGTGCTTGCAGCATTGATGATTGCCAGCGTGGTGTTCAGTATTTTATATTATCTCATTTAATTTATAATAAAAAATAAAAAAGTTCGCTTAGCCCGGGAGGGCAGGGAAGCGAACTTTTTATTTTTATTTTCATTTTTATACTTTTCCGTTGCTGTTAAAATGTCCTGTGGAAAGATGTTGATATTCTTTGTTTTCCACAAAAGTATAAGTGCTAGCACGAACATAAAAACTACACAATTCCGATGTTTAGCAGGTAAAAGCACAAAAAGAAAGAAAAATATGCGACCTAATCTCAAAAAAAGTTTTCCACATTGTGGAAAACTTTTCATCACGTGTTTATATAAAATAAAAACAAGAGGGACTCCATAGTAAAAATATCCCTCTTGTTTTTCTGTTAAAATTTATTTTTTCTTCATTCTTCTTATGCAGGTAAAGAGTTCTTCATATTCCTGGCAGGAAGCCTTTACACCGGTATCAGCGGCCATAGGCTTCTCCGGCTCTTCCGAGACAGCAGGTGATACCTGAGCGGAAACGGGAGAGGAGATTATTTCTTCATATGCCGGAGCGGGTCTGGAAACTTCATGCATAACTTCTGACGCGGAAGAGTATGTACTAGTTGTAAAGGGAACAAACTCTTCCTTCGCTGCTTCTCTGACAACCGGTGCAGGAACGAAAAGCTCTTCTTTTACGGCAGGAGTTTCTATTGCAGGAGCTTCTGCTTTTTCTTCATTTGCGTAAAGCATTTCATTTTTGTTATCGAAACCGGTAGCAATAATCGTTATACGGATTTCGTTATTGAGACCTTCGTTGAACGAAGTGCCCCAGATTATATTTGCATCGGGATGAGCTTCTTCGTGCACCATTCTGGATGCAAGGTCTATTTCGCTGAGCTGAATATCGGGCGATGCGGTTATGCTTATGAGAACGCCCGTAGCGCCGGCAATACTGGTAGAAAGAAGAGGCGATGAAATTGCCATGGTTGCGGCAAGGCGCGCTTTGTCTTCACCCTTTGCTTGACCGACACCCATATGAGCATATCCGGCATTTTTCATGATTGCGGTGACGTCAGCGAAGTCGAGATTTACAAATCCGGGGAAGTTAATAACGTCAGATACGGATTGAACGCCCTTACGGAGAACATCGTCGGCAATTTCAAATGCTGCATCAGCGCGAAGGTTGTCCGCTTCGATTTGTTTTAATCTTTCGTTCGGAATAACGATGAGCGAGTCAACGTATTTTGATAATTCTTCTATTCCGCTTTCTGCTTGAGTCATTCTTCTTCTGCCCTCAAATTCGAAGGGAGTGGTAACGATACCAACAGTGAGTATACCGAGCTCACGCGCTATCTTAGCAACTATGGGAGCTGCCCCCGTGCCTGTTCCGCCGCCCATACCTGCGGTAACAAAAAGCATATCAGCGCCTTCTATAAGCTGCTTGATTTCATCTGCGGATTCCTCAGCGCTCTGCTTACCCACGCTGGGATTTGCGCCTGCGCCTTTTCCGCCGGTAGTATTCTTGCCTATAACGAGTTTCTTTGCAGCGCAAGATTCTATAAGTGCCTGACGGTCGGTGTTAATAGCAATAAATTCAACACCTCTTATATTTGTTTCTATCATGCGTTTGACGGCATTATTTCCACCGCCGCCTACGCCGACAACTTTTATTTTAACATTGCTTTCATAGCTTGTATCAAAATCAAATTCCATAGCCTTGTACTCCATTATTAATAGTTATATATATAATAAAGATAGAAATATCTATAAATATTTTATATTTTTTCATTAATAATTGCAAGGCTTTTTTTGTAAATATTGAAATGTTCACATTTTACGAGGTTTATAGGCAATTAAAATAATGCAGAAATTATTTTGTTAACAATTCGTTCTCTATAACTTTCAGTATCTTTTCTGTCGAATCAGGGACAGAGAGTTTTTTTGCGCATTTTTTCATTTTTTCGCGTAATGAATCATTTTCAAGAAGTTCTTTGATTGATTCGTTTAATATATTTTCAGACAGATTCTTTTCTTCTATAATTTTTGCCGCACCTTGTTCCTTAAAATAAAGAGCATTTTTCATCTGATGATTTCCTGTAACGTTAGGTGAAGGAATCAATATTGAAGCTGCGCCGCAAAAGGCGATCTCGGAAAGAGTCATAGCTCCACATCTGCTTATAACAACATCTGCTGCGCAAAGAGCTGTTGACATATCGTTAATGAATGGTACTGCTTTGCATCCCTTCGTTCCATGGCAGATGTTAGGTGAGCTTTCCTTAAGTTCTTCAAAATAACGGTATCCTATGCTGTGCAAGTGATATATATTATCATTGGGAATTGAATAAGTGTTCATTAAAGAAAGACATACCTCATTAAGCTTTTTTGCTCCAATACTTCCTCCCACCGAAAGTATGAGTTTTTTATTTGGCGGAATTCCCATGATTTTTTTTGCTTCAACGGAAGGCAAGCTTTTAAATTTCTTACGAAGCGGGTTCCCCGTAAATATTGCGTTTTTGTATTTGCACTTTTCTGTTTTTGTGCCAAGAAGTAAAAGATCGCATTTATCGGCAAGCAACCTTGTTGTAAGACCGAAGGAAGCATTTGATTCGTGAATAGCGGTTTTTATACCCAGCTTTTTTGCCGCACTTATTACAGGCCAACAAACGTATCCGCCCGTTCCTACGACAATGTCCGGTTTGAAATCGGATAGTATGTCTTGCGCTTTCTTCTTGGCTTTGAATGCGTCTTTTACTTTTCGTATATTTTGAATACTCAGATTTCTTGATAAACCCTCGATTGCAATCGTAAAAACTTTAAATCCCTCTTTGTATACGAGTTCATTTTCTTTTCCGCCTTCTCGCCCTATAAATGCTATTTTAGCCTTCGGATATTTGCTTATAAAAGCTTCAGCAATTGCAAGTGCCGGATTTACATGTCCTGCGGTTCCTCCGCCTGAAAACAATATATTCATACCTAATTTTAGCCTCAAATTATTTTACTATTTTCGCATACCTTGAAAAAGATAATATCATTCCTATTTCAAAAAACAGCATAATAAGAGATGAACCGCCGTAACTGAAGAAGGGAAGCGAAATGCCTGTGTTGGGTATTGTGTTTGTTACTACGGCAACATTGAATAAAACCTGAACTGCTATTTTTGTACATATTCCGAAAATTACAAGTCTTTCAAAAACATTTTCGGCATGTAAGGCGATTTGATAGCCTCTGATGACGAGCGCGGTGAACAGCATGAGGGCAATGATTGCGCCGAAAAGCCCAAGCTCTTCGCAAAGAATAGCAAAAATCATATCATTTGCCGGTTCTGATACATAACAATATTTGAGAAGCGAATTTCCGTACCCAAGTCCAAAAAAACCTCCGGAACCAATAGCCATTAAGCCTTGCAGTGTTTGCCAACCTCCCGTGAGCTTATAGCTTTCCGGGTCTCGCCAGACGGTTATTCTATCCTTTGTGTAATCTGTAAACAGCGCAATGCAAGTAACTCCGATTCCTCCGCATAATGAGAATAACGATATGTATTTTGTATCAACACCGGCTGCAATAATTACCAAAAGTCCTATGACACCGAGTATTATTATGCAAGAGAGGTGCTTTTGAAGCATAACCAGTAATATCGGAATTGCCATTATTACGCACGGAATTAGGGTGCCGAAAATAAAGGTTTGTTTTCGATTTTTTCTTTCAAGTGCCAGACTTTCGTATTTGGAGAAATAATAAGCTAGCATCATTACCATAGTCATTTTTGCGATTTCCGACGGTTGAATTGTAAGCGGTCCTATGCTTATCCAACGTTGCGCTCCGTTTCCAACGAACCCCACTATCAGAACAAGTACAAGCAAAAGCAGTGTTGCAACATAAAGAATCGGAGCTATTGCTTTATAAAAATCAGGCTTGATATGTGAAGCGAAAAGCATAGTCATTATACCCAGAATAACCCATATTATCTGCCTTTTTATGAAGAATGAAGAGTCATCATATCTGAAGCTTGCATAGGCATAACCCGCGCTGAATACCATCATACTTCCGAAAAAAGCTAAAACGAGAGTAAGTATAAAGAACGGTTTGTCAATTGAAGGCGCTTTTTTGATAAATATTGAGCTTTCGGTTGAATTTTCTTTTTTAAAAAAACTGATTTTCATATAAAAATAAACCCTGCGATAACTGATAATAAAAGAGTTAAAATAATAGCCCAGATTACTATTTTATTCTCAGCCCAACCGCATTTTTCCAAATGATGGTGAAATGGCGCCATTTTAAATATGCGTTTGCCTGTAAGCTTAAAGAAAACAACCTGCAGAATAACGGATAGTCCTTCAAGCACATAAACGCCTCCTACAAGAAGAATAATAAGTGGATTTCCAAGCGAACAGCATGCAGCACCTACAAGAGATCCAAAAAGAAGTGAGCCTGTATCTCCCATAAAAATTTTGGCGGGGTGAAGATTAAATACAAGAAAAGCAATTGCTGCGCCCATTATCGAAAATGAAATAAACCCTACTTCATAATTCGCGTTAGCCGAAATATAAGCCATAGCTATTCCTATAGCGAAGGCTACGCCGGAAGCAATTCCGTCAACTCCATCTGTGAGATTAGCGCAATTTACCGTTCCTATGAGCATTATCAAAGCTAATGGGTAATAAAATACTCCAAGATCAATAGTGCCAAATGAAAAATAAATACTTGTGGAAGAATAAAGAAAAATATGGCGAGCCAACAAGAAAAGAGTTGCGCAAATTGTTTGCAACAGCAATTTCTGTACAGCAGAAAGTCCAAGGTTTTCGTTTTTCTTGATTTTAGCCTGATCATCTATTATACCGATAAATGAATTTGCAACAGCATATAGAACGCTTATAAGAAGAGAACCGGAAAAATAATTTTCTCCCGTGACCGATAGGTATATGCATGCCAAAAAAAGGACAGCAGACGATGAAATCAAAAAACCAAGACCTCCCATTGTCGGAGTGCCTTGTTTTGATAAATGCCAAGCCGGACCTTCAGTATAAATGGGCTGTGCGGCTTTTGAGCGAAGCACCGGAATGAGTTTTTTCTCAATCAAAACTGTTATGAAAAATGAAAAGAGAAGAGTCAGTATATAGAATATCAAGTTATTGTCTGTCATTTTTATGCCTTCTTTTTAAAGATTGTACATGATTTTTAGCGTGTTTATTATTTTTTCCATCTTCATTTTCCGAGATCCTTTAAATAGTATCGTTTCATCATCAGACAAGTTGGATATGACTTGAGCAGCGGTTATATCGTGTCCGTCGATGTCAGTATTTGTAAAAATACAATTTTCATCCATCCCGGCTTCAATTGCTCCGCTTTTGACGAAATTTGAATATTTGCCAAAAGCATAAAGTGATGAAATCTTTGAATTTCCTGCTATTTTTCCAATTTTGATGTGCAGTTTTTCAGAATGCTCTCCGAGTTCCAGCATATCTCCAAGAACTGCACTGCATTTGTTCTTATTGTAAATTTGTAAGGTTTTGAATGCAAAATCCACAGATTCAGCAGATGAATTGTATGAATCATCAATGACAGTGATGTTACCGATATGTTCAATTTTTATATTGTTGAGATTTTTTGTTTTTAACAAGGCATATGCCATATCCTCACTACTCATCCCCAGCTCTTCGCATACGGCTAAAGCAAAAGCCAGGCATTCGGGAATGTGAGCTGCGTTAAATCCAAGCTTAATATCTTTTAAATTCAGAGCTTTAGAGAAATAGTCAAAATACATTTCGTGTTTACTCATCTCTTTAGATGAAAGATAAACGTCAGCATTTGAATCATTTGTTGAAACTGTCTTTTTATTAACAATGGAAGAAAGAAGAGGTTCATCAAATGGAATGATTGCAAAAGGTTTTTTCATTCCGGATAGAATTTCGCATTTTGCTTTTGCAATATTTTCACGGTTTCCTAAGTTGCCTATGTGCGCTGTTCCTATTTTTGTAATAACAGCTATATCGGGTTCTATACATTGCGATATTTTCGATAGTTCACCGTAATGATTCATGCCGGCTTCGATTACTAAAATTTCTGTGTCTCGCTTTGCGCTTAAAATAGTGAGAGGGACACCTATTTCATTATTGTGGTTTCCGGGAGTTCCAAAAACTCGGTATTTTTCGGAAAGCAGGGAAATAGTCAAATTTTTTGTAGTAGTTTTTCCTACGCTTCCGGTAATTGCAATGGTACATTTAAGCGACAAAAGATTTTTGTATGCTTTCGCAATCTTAAGAAGAGCAGCGACGGTGTCATCTACAATTATTGTATCAAAGTCATATTTGCACACGCTCAAAGAATACGCACCGGAATTAACAGCATGTGTAACAAAAGTTTCGGCATCAAAGTTCTCTCCCTTAAGCGGAATAAAAAGATCTTTCTTTTTAATCTCCCGAGAATCAGTAGATATCGCGTTTATTATTATATTTTCATCATTGCAGCAAGGTTTTATTCCGATAGCTTCTTTTATGAATGAAATTGATAAGGGAATATCTGTTTTTATACGCATATCATTCCTCGCAGTTTCGTAATTTTAACGCGTTTTTTATTATTTTGCGTTCATCAAAATCGCGATATCCGTTTTTATCAAGAATATATTTTTCATGCCCTTTTCCGGCTATTATAACGATGTCAGACGCTTTTGCTGTTTTTATAGCATACGTAATTGCAATTTCTCTGTCGGTTATTACCGCATAGCTTTTCTTTTTGAATCCACGAATGATATCAAGAATTATTTTTTCTTCCGATTCGAGACGCGGATTATCATTTGTAATAATTATTTTATCAGCATACTTTTCTGCTATTTGTGCCATCATAGGCCTTTTTTCTGTATCTCGTTCTCCACCACATCCAAAGACAACAGTAATATTCTGCTCCGCTTTTTTATCGTAAATTGCAGTTTTGAATATGTTTTCAAATGCTTTAGGAGTGTGTGCATAATCTATTATGACGATTATATCACTTGATAGGCATTCACATCGTCCTTCTATATTATTACAATTTTCAAGCGCTGTTTTTATGGATTTTGGACATATGTTTAATTGATAAGCAGATTCAAACGCAAGCATTGAATTATATATATTGTAAAGTCCCGGTAGAGGTAGAGTTATATTGGTTGAAAAATCTTTTGCACTATAGGTGTATTTTATTCCCCGAAGACCTAAGTTTTCAACATTGTTCGCATTTATATCGCTGTGCCAAATAACACCTATTCCCGTTGATTTACTTTCGTACTTTTCGTAAAGCTCTCTGCCTTTCGGATCATCAAAATTTATTATTGTCCGTTTTGCACGTTTTATCAGGCGCTCTTTTGCGGATAAATAATTTTCCATATTGCCGTGAAATTCTAGATGCTCGTGAGAAATACCTGTAAAAATTCCTATTTCAAACGGTATCGGAGCTGTTTTTTCGAGTTCTAGCGCATGGCTTGAAACTTCCATTATTATATATTCGCATCCCAGCTTTTGCATTTTTCTTATAGCCGGATATAAAATATCCGGATCAGGACATGTCATCGAATAATATTTTCCTGCTAGATTATTCCCATGACATTCGATTTTTCCGGTGCCTATAAAACCGCAAAAAGTGCCGTCAAATTCAAGAATCTGTCTTATCATAGTCGCGGTCGATGTTTTACCGTTAGTTCCCGTAACACCGATAAATTTTAACTTTTTATAATCTATTTCCGATATTGTTGACATAGCGTATGCAAAAGCCCTGCGTGCATTTTTTACTTCAATTACAGGTGTCTTGGTTTTCGGAAATCTTGATTTATCCTCGGTAACTATGGCATGAGAATTGGATTTTAAGTATTGCGGTATTAATTCATATGTATTGTAATTAACGCCGGGGAGCAGAAAAAGAAGCGATTTTGAATTGGCCTCTTCATATTTAGAGGTACAAAATTCAATATCCGTATTATCATGAGGAAGTTTGCTTTTTAATTCATCGCTCGGAATCAATTGTTTGATTTTCATATTAATCCTCGAAATCAAGATATAATATTTCAAGTTCTATTATACTGTTTTTTTCTACTACCGTACCGTAAGCCAAAGATTGTGATATTACGGTTGCGCCCGATCTTGATGTACTTATCCCTGTTATACGTAAATTTAATCCTGCATTTGTAATCAATTCATTGGCTTTCGAAATATCCATTCCTACTACGTTTGGAACTTCAACATAAATTTCAGAATCGGACGTTGTATACAGTATCACCTTTGAGCTCTCATATACGAACGGATCATTCGCCGAGGGGGTTTGTTTAATAACTATTGAACCGTTTCCGATTATTTCATATTTAATGTTGAGGTCGTTGAGCTTTTTTGATGCTGTATTTACGCTAAGCCCCACATAATTTTCTATTTCCGTAGTATTGGAAGTTGCAGTTGACGTGTAACCGAGATAGGGAAGTGCTTTGCTTAAGAAAGCGGAAACATAGGGAGCTGCGACAACACTTCCGTATTTTACCGATGAAGTAGGCTCATCAACGACTATAATAACGGCAATTCCGCCTTCTTCCGATATTGAATATCCTACAGTTGATCCGATTCGCAAATACGAATTGCCGTTTTCGTCAAGAACATCGAATTTTTCCGATGTACCTGTTTTAGCTGCAATTTCATACCCCTCGACTCCCGCGTTTTTTGCACCGCCTTCACCGCTTACACCCTCAGAGAGCATTTTCGATACCGTATTAGCTACCTCTTGTGAAATTACTTGTTGTGTTTCGGATTTTTCATGCTCTGATATAATGTTTCCCTCGGAATCTATTACTTTTTCTACAAGATACGGAGTAACGAGTTTTCCTTCGTTTGCAACTGCACATATTGATGTAAGCTGTCGGATTATTGATACTTTGAATCTTTGACCAAACGATGTTGTTGCAAGCTCAACAGAGCCGATGCTTTCAGGATCATGAAATATAGTAGATGCTTCACTGGGAAGATCTATGCCTGTCTTTTCAAGATATCCGAATTTTTTTATATAGTTATAAAAATTATCAGCTCCAAGCCTTTGCGCTATAGTCATCATGGTTGGGTTACAGGACATTTGCAGACCGTATGCAAGACTGAATCCCGAGCCGTGACCGGTTCTTTTATGGCATCTTATATGCCAACCTCCTACCTGCAATGAGCCACCGCATGAAAAAGTATCTGTTGCTTTAGCGGCACCGGAGTCGAGAGCTGATGCAACGGTTATAATTTTAAATGTAGAACCGGGTTCATAGGTTTCGCTAACGGCTTTGTTGGACCACATGATTTCAAGAAGCTCTTTTTTGTATTTTAAATATTCATCGCTTCCTTTTTCCAAACCTGAAGAATCAAGCTTTGCCTGTGATAAAGAATCAAGCGAATATGGAGAATTCGGATTGAACGGAGAAGATGTAGCCATTGCGAGTATTGCGCCGGTTTTTACATTCATAACAATACCTGTTACGCGATTTTGCACACTGTGGTTGATTCTTATTGTTTCAAGCTGGCTATCAAGCTCGCTTTGAATATATGAATCTAATGTTGTTACAATGCTATAACCGTCTGTTGGTTCTATGTACGTAGCATATTCTGTAGGAAGTGCATTGCCGTTTGCGTCTTTTGCGTATAGGTAGTAACCGTCTGTTCCGCTTAAAGTACTGTCATAATAATATTCAAGACCGTAAAGACCTTGCAGATCGCTTCCCACAAAGCCTATTGTATGTGCTGCGAGTGTCCCTTCCGGATAATAACGTGATGTTTGCGCTTCCGTAAATACCATGTTTTCAAGCTTTTCCGACTTTATAAATTTGAGTATACTTTGATATTCTTTTTCGCTTGCGCTCTTTTCAAGTGTAATGTCAAGAACATTTGAATTGCTTATTTTCTCGTATATATTATCAAATTCTGTGTTAAGTATCGAGCTTAGTCCTGCGGCTATCAATGTGGTATAATCTTTATTGTCAATTTTGGAATATTTTTTTATATCTCTTGACGAAACGAAAATTCTCCAAACAGTTTTGTCTGTTGCCAAAAGATTCATATTTGCGTCATAGATATTGCCTCTGGTTGCCTTTAGTGACGAGCTTGTTGTTATCTGATCATAAACCTTTTCTTTATAATATGCATAGTTTATCACTTGCAATGCAAAAAGATTTGTTATAAGATAAGATAAAAAAATAGCAAAGCATATAGCTATCCTTATAATTCTTTTCCTGGTAGTGGGAATTGTATTTTTTCCTTCGGAACGGAAAACAGACATAAAAACACCCCGTAATTTGTATATGCGGAAATATCCGTTAATACATCTTATTACGGGGTGTTTAATTTTATGAGAGTTTGTACATTAAATGTCGATAGAATCAAAATATGCACATATAGTGGTTGATTCCTCGTGAAGATTCTCTTCAATTTCTTCTTCGGTAGATGCTACGTTATTGATTGAGGCCAGTGAAGTGAGTCCAAAGAATCCACAGGATACCACAAGCGCGCATACGATAAGAGCTGAACAAAATGCACTGAATGATGTGCGAAGCGGGAAGGATCTCATGGTTTTATCTCGTACGGGTGCTTCCTTAACGGTGAGCTTATCATTAACGTAAGAAAATATAGCGGCGATAGCATTATCTTTGCTGTCTGCGGCGACAGGCAAACCTGATGACTCTTTTGAAACAGTCATAGCATTCTTTTTATTCTGAGCCTTCATAAGCATATAATCGCCGAGAGTATAATCATTCTTGTTGCTTTCAACTGTGAATTTTTTTATCATATTATCATAAAGCTTTTCATAAGTCATTGCTGAGTTCATTTGCCTATCTCCTTTGTTCCTGATTATATCTTTTCAGCTACACGAAGCTTTGCACTTCTTGAGCGTGGATTGTTCTGAAGCTCTTCCTCGGAAGGAAGTATCGGTTTTTTTGTTGTTTCTTTGATTTGAGGCTTTTTGCCGCATATGCAAACAGGGAAGTCTCTCGGACACGTACATCCGGAAGCCAGTTCTTTAAATGAAAGCTTAACCAGCCTGTCCTCAAGGGAATGGAATGAAATAACGGCTATACGACCGCCTTTTTTCATATGTGTCGAGGCGCTCATTATCATCGGCTTTATAGTATCAAGCTCGGCATTAACCTCTATTCTGATAGCTTGAAACGTTCTTTTTGCCGGATGAGGTCCGTCAGCTCTTGCGGCAGGCGGAATTGCCCCCTTAATTATATCGCTTAATTCAAAAGTTGTTTCGATAGGCTTGTCTACACGTCTTTTGCAGATAGCCGATGCTATTTTCGGAGCAAAGCGTTCTTCTCCGTAATCATAAATAATTCTTCTGAGATCAAGCTCCGAATATTCGTTGACAACCTCATAAGCCGAAAGACTTGCGTCTATTTGCATTCTCATATCGAGTTTTGCGTTATGCATATAGCTGAATCCTCGTTCAGGGCAGTCAAATTGAAAAGAGCTGCATCCGAGGTCTGCGAGCACACCACCGAGATTTGTTACATTTAAATCTTTTATAACATTATCTAATTCAGAAAAATTATTATTAATGAATATAATCTTATCTAGATAATCTTTCAATCTATCCTTTGCGGCTGATATAGCGTTTTCATCTCTGTCAAAGCATATAAGTTTTGAGTTTGGTCCTAAACGTTTTGCAATTTCTAATGAATGACCGCCGCCACCGGTGGTGCAATCGACGTATGTGTATCCGTCGCGTATATTTAATGCTTCAATGCATTCTGAAAGAAGTACCGAAATATGCGAAAAGGGAATAGATGGCATTTTTTGTCCTTCCTTTCAAAAGCATTTTTTGAAATTAAAGTCCGTATTTGCGCATGATCTCGCGTATGGCATTTGGATCGCGCTTAGACTCTCTTTCGTTCCAAACCTCTTCGGACCATATCTTGATTTGTTTTCCTGCACCCATGAAAATTAGGTTTTTTTCTATCTCGGCGTGCTTCATAAGCTTTTCGTCGAGAATTATTCTGCCGCTTCCGTCAGGTATACATTTTTGCGCAGCTCCCAACAGATAATCCTGGAGGTCTGCTGCTTCTGATTCGGGAAGAGCTGAAATTGTTTCGACGTACTTTTCCCAGTCTTCAGCGGTGTAAATTGAAAGGTAGGGTTCAAATTTTCTCGTAATATAAAACTCCGTTCCCAGCTCTTCTCTGAATTTAGCGGGAATAAAAACGCGTTTTTTTGCGTCAAGTGAATGAGAGTAAGAACCAACGAATGACACGAGCGAACCTCCTTTCCAAAAAAATCAATGTTTTTGCTCCATGAAAATGGAGATTTCGGGGATTTTGATACATTTTGCTCCATTTTGCCCCACTTTGCATCTATTATAATACATTATACGTCGATTGTCAATACTTTCTATGAAAAAAGTTAAAAAAATATTAATTATGCAAATTTGAAAATAAAAAACTTAAAAACACTTCCATTCTTCAGAAAAATATGGTATGATATTAGATGTAAATATTAGTGTGAAAGAGGAATCAAATGTCATTGTTTGGCAAAATGTTTCAAAAGAAAAAATCTATGGATAGCTATTCGTTTAGAAGAGAGCGCGCGAGTGAACTTCACGGGCAAGCGGTTAAGTACGTTACCGAGCATAGAGACGGCAATGAGGATGTTGTTGGGCGCGGTGGCGCTCTTTGCCTCAAAGGAGACGAATTTATAGTAGATTCTTCGGGGGACCGATTATTTGTAACGGATGTTTGCAATCTTGAAGCAAGTTATTTAATGAGTGGAGACGGAGTTATAATAAAAGGTCCAAACAAGCTTGAAAACGGAAAAATCAGAACAATTACAGTTCATTTTGTTTATTACAGAAAGTGAGATGCGATTTGGCAGACTTAAAACAAAAAACCGCGGCGGTTATCCTTGCTGCAGGTGCAGGCAGCAGAATGAAACTTGATCGTACAAAGCAGACCATAGTTATTTATGGAAAAAGTGTTCTCAGGCGAACGCTTGAGGCATTTGATAATTCAAGCTGTGTTTCATCAATTACAGTTGTATGTAAATCAGATGAATTGGAATTTGCTATACGTGAATGTAAAACTTTGAAAAAACAAACAAACGTTGTAATCGGGGGAAAAAGCAGGGCAGAATCCGCGATGCTAGGATTTAAGTCTATTCCTGATGACTCGGAATTCGTTATGATACATGACGGAGCAAGGTGTCTTATTACTCCTTTTGAAATAGACACTGTTGCTAATGGAGCATATGAATACGGAAGTGCAACTGCATCTTATGCTGTAACAGATACAATCAAGTTGTGCGATGAAAACAGTTTGATCTTGAGAACGGTTCCGAGAAACGGATTGCGATTTGTGCAAACACCGCAGGCTTTTTCTGTTGATTTGTATAACCGTGCTTTGAAGAATACCCCTGTGCTTGATGATAGTATAACTGACGATAATATGTTGATTGAAAAATTAGGTGAAAAGATTTTTTGCGCAGATACTTCTTCTCGAAATATAAAAATAACCACAAACTCTGATATCGAGCTTGCGGAGTTCATAATTAAAAAGATGGACGGTGAGGTTTAGAAATGAAAGAAATTCGGATAGGACACGGATATGATGTTCATCGTCTTGTTGAAGGCAGAAGGTTGATTATCGGAGGCGTTGATATTCCTCATTCTTTAGGACTTCTCGGTCATTCCGATGCGGATGTTTTATTACATGCGGTAATGGATTCCATTCTCGGTGCTTTGGGAAAAGGGGATATAGGAAAGCATTTTCCCGATAGCAATGATGAATTCAAGGGAATCAGCAGTATGCATTTATTGACGCGAGTTAAAAAAATTCTCGATGATTCGGGCGCAAAAATTGTCAATTTGGATACTACTTTAATTTTGCAGAAGCCTAAAGTAGCACCGTTTGTTGAAAAAATGAAAAAGAATATTGCATTTTGCTTAAATTGCGATGAAAGCAGAATTAATGTTAAAGCTACTACTGAAGAAAAGCTTGGATTTACCGGTCGTGAAGAAGGCGTAAGCGCACATGCCGTAGTGTTATTAGAGATTGGTAACTGATTTTATTTGCTTTTTAGTACCGCATAAACGACATTATTATAGCATTTGCCGAAATATGCGGTATTTTATACATAAAGGCACATTGATGGCTCGAATTTAGCTCAAACATCCTGAATTTTACTGTCGGCGAGCTCATTTATGCCGTGCTTTGCTCCTGTATTATTTTATGTTTTTATATATTTTAGGACACAATAAAGTTATAAGAGGAAAAAATTATGATTAAAATTTCACCTTCTGTTCTTGCCTGTGATTTTACGAAGCTCGGTGAAGAGGTTGCCGATATACAAAAATGCGGTGCAGATATGGTTCACCTTGACGTTATGGACGGTATGTTTGTAACGAACATTTCTTTTGGACTTCCGATAATCGAGGCATTGAGAAAGAAGAGCGATATGTTTTTTGACGTTCATCTTATGATTGAAAAGCCTGAACGTTACGCAAAACGCTTTATTGATGCAGGAGCCGACCTTATTACCTTCCATTATGAAGCCTCTGAAGATCCTGAGGCACTTTTAGATGAAATAAGAGCGTGCGGGGCTAAATCATCAATATCTATAAAACCAAAAACCGAAGCAGAAGCCATTTTCCCTTACCTTGAAAAATGCGATATGGTACTCGTTATGACTGTTGAACCCGGATACGGTGGACAGGCACTTATTCCAGAAACTCTGGATAAGGTGAAAATTCTCAGGAAGGAAATTGAGAGAAGAGGGCTTGGGGTAGATATTCAGGTGGACGGAGGTATAACTTCAGGTAATGCTAAAGATGCAATTGATGCCGGTGCAAACATTCTTGTGGCAGGAAGTTCTGTTTTCAAATCAGATAACAGAAAAGCGGCAATAGATGCATTGAGAAAATGATATAAAAATAAAACAGCTTGCATCAAAATTCAAGATGCAAGCTGTTTTATTATGTTAAATATCTGTACCGAGTGAGATTTGAGCTCCGTTTTGCGCGTATGGAATCTTCAAATGATCGTACGCAAGCTTTGTTGCGCATCTTCCTCTTGGTGTTCTTGCGAGGAATCCTATTTGCATAAGATAAGGTTCGTAAACGTCTTCAATCGTTATAGATTCCTCGCCTATCGTTGCAGAAAGTGTTTCAAGACCTACGGGACCGCCTCCGTAGAATTTTATTATAGCTTCCAGCATTCGTCTATCAATATTGTCAAGACCCAAATGGTCTATTTCTAGGGCATCAAGGGCATATTTTGCAATTTCCGACGTAATAGTTCCGTCTCCTTTTACAAGAGCAAAATCACGGACTCGCTTTAATAGGCGGTTTGCTATTCGGGGTGTTCCTCTGGAACGCGAAGCTATTGCGAGCGCTCCTTCTTCGGTGATTTCTATCTCAAGAATTCCCGCAGAGCGCTTGACAATAAGCGCAAGCTCCTCAGGGGTGTAAAGCTCAAGCTTCAGCAAAACTCCGAATCTGTCACGCAACGGAGTTGTAAGCTGACCGGCTCTTGTTGTCGCTCCTATAAGTGTAAACTTTGGAATAGGCAATCGAATAGAACGCGCGCTCGGACCTTTACCTATTATAATATCGAGCGAGTAGTCTTCCATTGCAGGATAGAGGATTTCTTCTATGGATTTTGAGAGTCTGTGTATTTCATCAATGAACAGTACGTCGCCTTCACCCAAATTTGTGAGTATAGCGGCAAGATCCCCCTGTTTTTCGATTGCGGGACCTGATGTTGTCCTGATATTTACGCCCATTTCTCCCGCGATAATTCCCGCAAGAGTGGTTTTACCGAGACCGGGCGGGCCGTAAAGGAGAACGTGGTCAAGCGCTTCGCCACGTTTTTTTGCACTCTGTATGTAGATTTCAAGATTTGATTTTGCTTTTTCCTGACCTATGTAGTCGCATAGAGTTTTAGGACGCAGAGAATTTTCAACTTCATAATCCTGCGTAGAGCTGTATTCGCTTGAGACTATTCTGTTTTCAAAGTCAAATTCATTAACTTCTTCCATCATAAGCCGAATACCTCCTTATCTTGCAAGCTTTTTTAGTGCTATTCTTATGATTTCGCCAACGTCAATATTAGTGTCTATATCCTTAAGCACGGAAAGAATTGTATTTTTATCATAACCGAGTACTGTAAGCGCTTCGGTTGCTTCAGAAAGATTTTTTCCGTCCTTGATGGCTCCCGCGGAAGAGCCCTTTGTCAAGGATGCTGCATCGGGAATAGAAATATCCTTCGATATTTTATCCTTAAGCTCCAAAACGATTCTTGCCGCTGTTTTTGAGCCTATACCGGGAGCTTTTGCAATTGCTTTAACGTCTTCAGTGCAAATTGCTACTGAGAGATTTTCAGGAGTCATAACCGATAAAATGCTCATAGCTACCTTTGGACCGACTCCGCTGACAGAGGTGAGCCTGTTAAAGCAGGAGCGTTCTTCGTCCGAACCAAATCCGAACAACTCAATTCCATCTTCTCTCACAACAAGATGAGTAAAAAGCTTAACTTTTTTCCCTATGTGAGGGGCAAGCTCTTCGGATGTGATGTGGCTTACAGTGAGCTTATATCCGACTCCAGAGCAATCTATAACACATGTATTGAGATCTTTATATGCAAGCTCTCCCATTATATAATAAAACATATTCAGTCGTCCTTTTTATCGCTTGTATCTGTTTTTTCAACTTTTTTTATTGATTTTTCGATAGACTCACGCGGAACTGTCATATCTCTTCCGCATCCTTGGCAAATAATTCGTATATCGCTGCCGGTACGCATAACGGTAAATCTATCCGAGGAGCAAGGGTGCTGCTTTTTCATAATAAGTGTATCGCCTTTATCGAATTTTATTAAATTCATAGCACTACCCACTCCTTTCCACATACAAATCTAAATAATATTTTATCATAAATACACAGAAATGTAAAGTGTAAAAACACTATTTTTAAATATTTTTAATTAGCAATTGACGAAAGGCTTCATTTGTGTTAAAATAAAATGATAAAACAGTTGTTTAAAACAAATAGGAGATATTTCTATAATGATAATACTTGGAATAGATCCGGGGCTTGCGATAGTAGGATGGTCAGTAATTGAAACGGTTCGAGGAAATTCCAGACCAATCGCATTCGGTTCTATAACAACGCCTGCGCATACGCTCATTGAATCAAGGCTGGCAATAATAGAAAACGATTTAACAGAAATAATACGAAAATATAAACCGGACGAAATGGCTGTTGAAGAATTATTCTTTAATACCAACATTACGACTGGAATAGCCGTTGCCGAAGCCAGAGGAGTTATTCTTTGCACGGCTTACAAATTGGGCGTAAAAATAAGTGAGTATACTCCGCTTCAGGTTAAGCAGGCTGTTGTTGGTTACGGAAGAGCCGAGAAGAAACAAGTTATAGATATGGTGCGGCGAATACTCAATATGAAGAATCCGCCGAAACCCGATGACGCAGCTGACGCTGTTGCACTTGCAATATGCCATGCCAGAAGCGCCACATCATTACTTACACAAAGCGGGAGGTTTGACCCATGTTCCACTATATAAGCGGAATTATTGCCGAAATACTGCCCAATCTTGCAATTATAGACTGTGGCGGCGTTGGATTTCAGATTAATACCTCAGCCTACAGTCTTAGCCAGCTCAAAACAGGGGAGAAGGGCAAGCTTTATACCCATGTATATATCCGCGAAGACTGCATGGATATATACGGATTTGCTTCCAAGAGTGAAAAACGCTGCTTCGAAATGCTCATTGGAATTTCCGGCGTAGGACCAAAAGCCGCTATAGCAATTTTATCCACAAGCAGCCCCGAAAACCTTGTTATGAATATTGTATCAGGAAACGATAAGGCACTCACTGCCGCTCCCGGTGTTGGAAAAAAGATTGCTCAGCGCATAATTCTTGAGCTGAAAGATAAGCTTGCAAAGGAAACCAGCGAAATTTCTTTCGCCGATGTTCCCACCTTCAGCACGACATCCACCACAGAAAACACCAAGATAAGTGACGCCAGCGCTGCACTTACTGTTCTCGGTTACTCCTCAGCTGAGATATCCGCTGCCCTCAAAAAGATCGATGTGGAAAATCTCAGCCTTGAAGAAATAATCAAGGCTTCCCTCAAGCAGATGATCAAGTGAAAGGAGACTCTGAAAAATGAGCATCAATTTCTCTGATGATAGCTTTGGTCAGGCCCTGACTTCAACCACTATCCTGCCCGAGGACAGTGGTGAAGTCTCCCTGCGCCCCCGTTATCTCCGTGAATATATTGGCCAGGAAACCGCTAAGGATAATCTTAGTGTTTTCATAGAAGCTGCAAAGCTTCGTGGGGAAGCACTGGATCATGTTCTATTCTTTGGGCCTCCTGGTTTAGGTAAAACTACTCTAGCAGGAATTATTGCAAATGAGATGGGTGT
>JAZRHO010000049.1:0-28350 GCA_045644805.1 Eubacteriales bacterium
CGTGTCAGACGTACCATTGTTTCATATATGGAAGCATCACCGTGAGGGTTAAGACGCATCGTTTGTCCTACAATATTAGCACTTTTGGTCCTCTGGCCGTTCATAAGGCCCATCTTGTACATTGTGTAAAGAAGTTTTCTATGAGAAGGCTTAAAACCGTCGATTTCCGGAATCGCCCTTGATACGATAACACTCATAGCATAAGGCATATAGTTCTTTTCCAGAGTTTCGGTTATCGGTTGCATTGTTGCCGGAGCCTCGTTCTGTTTTAAATCCTCAACAGAAATCTTTTTCTTTTTTGCCATTTTTTCTACCGTCACATTCTTATAATATGATATGCCGCAGCTCTTATCATTCGGTTATAAAGAGCTAAGCCAACGCCTGTCTTTCTTGGTACCGGCGCATAAATTTCATCGAAATTTCGTTTGTCCGCATCGCGGAGAATATCAAATAATAAATGAGCTTGAAAAATTTCATTCTCACGTGCTCCGAATTCATATATATATGAATCTGGTGCTTTTTCTTTTATCAAGGAAACATCATCTTCATAGCAAAGAACAGCAACGCGCTTATTCTTGGATTGCTTTGATATAAAATTCCCTATTTTTTCAATACTGCCGTCGAGTAAATACAAAGGAGCTTTCGGAGCGTAATGCCTGTATTTCATTCCGGGAGAAATAACCGTTTCACCTTCACTCAATGCTTCTGTCACGGCAGATGCAATTTTCACATTATCGCATACGGTTAACAAATCATCAACCGTTATTTTTCCAGGTCTCAAAAGCGTAAGCTCATCACCGTCAATTTTGACTATAGTAGATTCAATTCCAAATTCCGAGTCACCACCGTCAATAATCATGTCAACCCGGCCCATCATATCATCAATAACGTGAGACGCCTTGGTCGGAGAAGGACTACCCGAAAGATTTGCCGAAGGTGCCGCAATAGGAGCTTTTGCAAGCTCAATGAGCTTATGCGCTATCGGGTGTGAAGGACATCTGACAGCAACTGTTGGCAATGATGCACGTGTTTCTTTCGGAATAATGCTTTTTGCAGGCAGAACGACTGTTATAGGTCCAGGCATAAAAGCATTTGCGATTTTGTCATACAGCTCAGATGTATTAGTATAAATCTTTGCGTCAGAAGGCTCGGCAATATGAATTATAAGCGGATTGTCCGACGGTCTTCCCTTTGCCTTGTATATATTTTTCGCTGCTGTACTATTCGTTGCATCAGCCCCAAGCCCATAAACCGTTTCAGTGGGAAAAACTACAAGTCCCCCATCTCTAATGATCTTCGCAGCTCGTGAAAGCTCTTTAATAGTTGGATCATCAAGACTGTAAGCCTTAATTATTTCCGTGTTCATTTTATTTCGCCTCTTAAACGTTCTGCAGTATCAAATGCGATAAGCTCATCGACAAGCTCTCCTATATCGCCATTCAGAAACGCTTCAAAATTATATACTGTCTTATTTATTCTGTGGTCAGTAATGCGCGACTGAGGATAATTATAAGTTCTTATTTTCTCGCTTCGATCTCCTGTGCCAACCTGCGTTTTACGTGCGGTGGCAATAGCATCTGTCTGCTCTTTCTGCTTTATATCGTATAACTTTGTATAAAGTATTCTAAGCGCTTTTTCTTTGTTCTGAAGCTGACTTCTTTCCTGATCGCACTCGATAACTATACCCGTTGGTTTGTGGGTAAGCCTTACCGCAGATTCAGTCTTATTGATATGCTGACCTCCGGCACCGCTTGATTTGCAAGATTCAAATTTAATATCGGCGGAATTAACCTCAACCTCAACATCTTCTGCTTCCGGCAGGACAGCCACCGTTACAGTAGACGTCTGGATTCTTCCGTTTGATTCGGTTACGGGGATTCTCTGAACTCTGTGAACTCCGCTTTCAAATTTAAATCTTGAATATGCGCCCTCACCAATAACGTTGAACGTTATCTCTTTATATCCTCCAAGCTCGGTTTCATTTGCGTTTATAAGCTCGATTTTTAACTTTTCTTTGGTTGAAAACATAGAATACATACGGAAAAGATCTGCCGCAAACAGGGCGGCTTCCTCACCGCCGGCACCTCCACGTATCTCAATCACTACGTTTCTTGAATCGTTTGGATCTTTGGGGATAAGGAGATATTTAAGTTCATCTTCGAGCTTTTCACAAAGGGAGGAATATTCAAGATATTCCTCCTCTGCCATATCGCGAAGCTCTTTTTCAAGAGTGCTGTCATCGCGCATTTCTTCGGCATCTTTGCGCATCTTTTCGGTATTTTTATACTCCCGATATTTCTCAACAATTGGTGTAAGAGAATTGTATTCTTTAACCAATGCAGTATATTTTTTCCCGTCAGATACTATATCGGGTAATGTCATAAGCTGCTCAATCTCGCGGTATCTGTTTTCGGTAGGTATAAGTTTTTCTAAAAACATATAATTCTCTCAATGTAAGATTACTTTATAAATGCACGACATGCTTCGTAGGTTGAATAAACGTCCGCCTTTGAAACGACTTCATACGGTGCATGCATTGAAATTACCGGAACACCGAGATCTACGGTTTCTATATTGTGATTAGCAATATACATAGCAACCGTTCCTCCTCCTCCTGCATCCACTTTTCCGAGCTCTGCAGCCTGCCAGATGACACCGTTATCATCAAATAGCTTTCTCACAAAGCCAACAAATTCAGCAGATGCATCGCTCGTTCCTGATTTTCCTCTGGAGCCGGTATATTTGCTCATAACAGTACCGCATGAAAGCATTGCGCTGTTCCGCTTTTCATAAACATCGGCAAAATTAGGATCATAAGCCGCATTAACATCTGCGCTCAAGCATTTTGAATGTCTTCTGACAACTCTAGGATTCTTGTCAAGAGAGTTTGAAATTTCCTCTATAATATCAACAAGCACATCGCTTTGCATACCGCTGATTCCCATAGAGCCAACTTCCTCTTTATCCGCGAGCACTACCATAGCAGTATGAGCCTTAGATTCAAGTCCAAGCAAAGCTGTAAGTGCTGGATATGAGCAAACTCTGTCATCATGGCCGTATGCCGCAATAAGAGCACCGTCAAAGCCTATATTTCTGGCTGTATAAGCTGGTACCAAAGAAAGCTCTGCGCTAAGGAAATCTTCCTCAGTAACACCGTAATTGTCATAAAGATAAGAAAGTGCCGTAAGCTTAATCTTATCGGAAACCTCACTGTCATTATAAGGAAGTCCGCCTATGAGAATATTAAGCGTTTCACCCGATATCGCACTGGCTAATGGCTCAGAATTTTGTCTTGCGGAAAGATGAGGAAGAAGATCATTGATGTAGAATACGGGATCTTTAGGATTTTCGCCTATAACAATATTTACTGATTCTCCGTTTTTCTTTATCATCACTCCGTGCAAAGCAAGAGGAATTGCGGTCCACTGATATTTCTTAATTCCGCCGTAATAATGCGTCTTTAGGAATCCCATTCCCGCATCCTCATACATAGGAACTTGCTTGAGATCGAGACGAGGAGAATCTATATGGGAAGCAAGGATTCTGATTCCCTCTTTCTCTATATCATTTTCGCCTATTCTGAAAAGAACCAGGCTCTTGCCGTGATTGTTGTAGTATTTTTTATCACCTACAGATATTTTATCACCAAGTTCGTATTCGCTGTATCCAGCTTTTTTTGCAAGTTCAATAGAATAAGTTACGGCTTCTCTTTCTGTTTTAGCCTCATCAAGGAATTCCATATATCCTTCAGCATAGTCATAAATTAATTTGATTTTTTCGGGACTCGCTTCTTCGTATACGTTCTTTTTCTTGTAAGCGAGTTTTTCAAGCATTTCTTTACCTATTGTTTTTTCGCTCATTTTGAGTCACCTCTGTTAATATTTTTTCGGCTATGCTTGAGACCTCTTTGCGGAGGTCTTCAATCGAACCGTTGTTGATTATTATATAATCTGCGTGCTCTTTGAGGAAATCATCCGAGGATTGAGCACAAATTCGTTTATATGCTTCATTTTCGGTTATTCTGTCACGCTCAATTATTCTCTTTGCTCTTAGTGTTCGATTCGCGATTACCGCTATTGTAACGTCACATTTTTTGTCAAATCCGGATTCAAATAATAACGGAGCGTCGAATATTACCGCACGAGCGCCGTTTGCTTTGTGCACGGCAATCATTTTCGCTGCTTCCTTTATTATGGACGAATGAGTAATTGAATTCAGTTTTAACAATTGCTCACCGCTAGAATCAGCAAATACAATATCCGAAAGCGATTTTCGATTAAGTTCACCTCTGTTTGATAGTATTGACGAACCGAATTGCGTTACTAATTTACTAAGAAGTTCCGAACCGGGACGTATCAAATCACTGTATACCTTGTCGGCATCAATCGCAGGTATGTTATACGGCTCAAAGAGCTTACAGACAGCGCCCTTACCGCTGCCGCTTCCGCCGCAAAGCCCGATAGTAATCATACGAATACCTTCTTTACCGCTTAAATAAAATGAATAATTTAAATAATAATACAATTATACTATAAAATGGCATAGAATGTCAAGTCTTAGTGATGTAAAATGATATCTTAGCTGCAATACATAAATTTTTAGGAGATATATAACATGAACAGTAGTTTTAGTAGAAGAAATGAATACTTTGCTTCCGCGAACGGAGAAAACGGCTTTAAATCTTATTTTGGAGAAATTTTCAATTCAGAGGATTTTACAAGAATTTTCATACTTAAGGGTGGTCCAGGAACCGGTAAAAGCTCAATTATCAAAAAAATTTGCAATTTTGCAAAAAATGAGAATCTTTATTTTGAAGCCTTTAGATGTTCTTCTGATCCAAATTCGCTTGATGGTGTTATAATCAACAAAGACGAAATTTCAATTGCAGTTCTTGATGGAACCGCACCGCATCAAAGAGACGCAAACATTCCCGGCGCAGTTGATGAACTAATAAATCTTGGCGCAGCATGGGATAAAGAGATGCTTATTAAAAAGCGTAAATCAATTGAAAAAATCAATCGTGAAAAAAACAAAGCTTATCACAAAGCATATGAGTATTTGCGTTTTTCATCTGTTTTTAGCAAAAATATTAAGGCAGAATTAGAGCGTGTATTCGATTATCAAAAAGCAGAGGACGAATGTAAGAAAATAATTAAAGAGTTATCGCCTTTAAAAAAAGGTAAAGCACAAACAAGGCTTATCAGTTCTTTTTCAAAAAACGGATACAATACGTTGCAATCTCTTAGAAATATAACAAAACATTATTACACTATTTTTGGAAAATACGGAAGTGAAAAAGTTATGTTAACTATGCTGGTTAACATGCTGGAAACACTTAGAATAGAATTTATAAAAATACCTTCTCCCCTTGATGAGGATAGTTACGAAGGAGTTTATTTTAAAGATAAATCAATCACTATTATGGCTACGGGTGAAGGTGAGATAATATGTGATTCCACTGATTTTATCAATATAGATAATTGGCGAGAATTTGAGGAAAAAACCAATATTCTTCAAGGAAGCAAGGAACTATATCTGTCACTAGCTTCAGAGGAATTAACTAAAGCGTCTGATCACCATTTTAATCTGGAAAAAATATACACACCCGCAATGGACTTTTCTATAATTGATAGTATATATGAAGATCTTATATCAAAAATTAAAAATATTCTGTCAGCGGCAACTTAAATCCACATCTTTTATTGACAAAGAAATCATTTTGTGGTAAGATATTAAACGTGAAAACACCCGTGGGATATTTCACCACGGGTGTTTTTTATTAAAGGGCTTTTACAATCGCTTCTGTATCTTTAGCGATAACAAGTTCTTCGTTTGTAGGAATCATATAAACCTCAACAGCAGAATCATCAGCAGAAAGCTTAACCGGTGTAGATGAATGTTTAAATGTGTTTCTCTCTTTGTCGAGCTTAACACCAAGGTACTCAAGTCCTTCAAGCGCTTTTTCGCGGATATAAGGAGCATGCTCTCCTATGCCGGCTGTAAATACAATTGCATTTAAACCGCCCATTGCTGCACTGTATGAGCCTATGAACTTTTTAATCTGGTAGCAAAGCATGTCGTAAACAAGCTTAGCTCTTTCGTTGCCTTCGAGCATTGCTTTCTCTACGTCTCGCGAATCTGATCCAACACCGCTGATGCCTTCAAAACCGCATTTTTTGTTCATATAGTTATCCATTTCAGCAGGAGTATAGCCTTTTTTCTCCATAATGTAAGGAACAATCGCAGGGTCAATAGATCCGCAGCGCGTTCCCATAAGAATACCGTCAAGAGGAGTAAAGCCCATGGATGTGTCTACGCATTTTCCATCCTTTACAGCGGTAATTGATGAACCATTGCCTATATGGCAGGTAACAATTTTAGTACCTTCGGTTTTTCCTATTATCTTGCACATTTCTCCGCTTACATAGCGATGCGAAGTTCCGTGCGCTCCGTAACGGCGGATCTGATAATCCTCATACATATCGTATGAAAGTCCGTACATATATGCCGCCTTGGGCATTGTCTGGTGAAATGCCGTATCAAAAACAAGAACTTCAGGAGTATTAGGCATAACAGCTTTACATCCCTTAATGCCCATTATGTGAGCAGGAGTATGAAGGGGTGCGTATGAAGTGCATTTTTCTAATGTTTCCATAACATCATCGGTTGCAAGAACGGATTCAGTGAAATAAGGACCGCCGTGAACAACTCTATGTCCGATAGCTTCAATCTCATCAACAGAGCTTATACATCCAACTTCTTTATCGAGCAGTGCGGATACAACAAGCTTCATCGCTTCGGAATGATTTTCAAGATTGGTTTCTTTTACATAATCATCCTTGCCGTTGATTTTATGAATAAGTCTCGAACCTTCGATTCCTATTCTTTCGCAATTTCCTTTTGCAAGTACGTCGCCTGTTTCAGTATCGAAAAGCTGATACTTGAGTGAGCTTGAACCTGCATTTACAACAAGTACTTTCATTTTAATGTCCTTTCGGTGTTTGAGATTATTAACATAATAATTATACACTAGAAAACTTAATTTATCAACACCGAAAATGAAAAAATATTGTTTTTTTTGATAAGGAGTGAAATATGATAACAGTAGCAGTTATATCCGAATACAATCCTTTTCACTCCGGTCACGAATATCATATAAATAAAATCCGTGAAGAATTTGGAAATGATACAGCAATAATCGCGATTATGAGTGGTAATTTTACACAACGCGGCGATATTGCTTGCATTGACAAGCTTGATCGCGCGAG
The DNA here is from genome assembly GCA_045644805.1 of Eubacteriales bacterium. Lineage (GTDB taxonomy): Bacteria > Bacillota > Clostridia > Oscillospirales > CAG-272 > UBA1740. The sequence goes on from JAZRHO010000049.1 coordinate 7,269, forward strand.
ATGCGCGGTTGAAGGCGGAATTGATCTTGTTCTTGAGATTCCCTTCCCATATTCTGCTTCCAGCGCTGAATTTTTTGCCGCCAGCGGTGTAAAAATCGCCGATTCGCTCAAGGTTGTGGATTATCTTTCATTTGGTAGCGAAAGCGGAAATATTCAAGAACTGATAGCTGCAGCAAAAATTTTTTGTTCAGATGAGTATAAGGAAGCTTTCGACAATATAAGTTTGGACAAAACACTCGGCTATCCTCAAATATGTGAAAAGGCATTTAAAAGCATATGCCAAGGTTCTGGTATAGAATTCACCCCGAATAATATATTAGCTATTGAATATATTAAAGCATTGACTCTTCAAAAAAGCGCAATTGTCCCTCATACCGTAAAAAGATGCGGAGCTTCATATGATGAAACCTGTATTTTAGAACAAAAGCATCAAAGTGCAATGGCTATAAGAAAATTTATGACTTATGATGCAAATTCTGCGCTTGAATACCTACCTAAAAGTTCAAAAGCAATTGTCAGTTCTCTATTAACCAAAGGTGATGCGCCAACTGATATACAAAAGCTCTCACCTGCAATAATTTCTTATTTCCGTTTAAATCCGCCAAAGCAAAACGAAGATTTTCATGATGCTGCTGACGGTTTATATAATCGCCTTTATAACGCAAGTTTTAAGGCAAACGATATTACCTCCCTGCTAGAGTATACCGAAACCAAAAAATTTACCAATGCAAGGCTCAAACGCGCAATGTGGAACATTTTCTTCGGCGTTACCTCCTCCGATGTTAAAATGTTACCTCTTTATACGCAAGTTCTTGCCATGAATAAAACAGGAATGCTCTTGCTAAAAAATTCAACGAAGTCGGATTCGTTCTCGATTTTGACAAAGCCTTCCGATTATGGTCATTTTAATCCTGATCAAAAGCGTCAAAAAGAGCTTGCTGACCGGGCAGATTCGATTTTCGACTTATGCAAACCGAATCCAAAATCGGGAAAGGCTGCTTTGACATTGACCCCGTATATAAAAAAATAACGATTATTGCGTTTTTTTAGCAATATACTATTTTGTCGAATGTATTTACAATCTAGTGATTATTTGTTATTATTTATTCGGGGTGGACAGGCAGTCCCCACTTCAAAATAAATTGAAAGGAGTACAATAATTGATGTTTGATGTAAAAGGCATTGATAACGGAGAATTTCTCGAATACAAAGGCAGACCTCTTGTTCGTAAAGACGACGATTTGTATTACGGAGATCTTTCGGAATACTATGTGAAAATGATGATTATAACAGAAAAAGCATCAAGCAAAGCGGGAGAAAACATTCCCGATAATATTGCTGTTCAACTTTTTGCTCCAGGAAAACCTTTCCCGGAAAAGCAAATCTCAGCAAAGGGACTCTCCGATGCTTTTGAGACTGCTGCGGCATGGCTTGACCGCTATAACAAATAACAAGCAGTTAGCGTGTGTATCTTCGAGATATACAAGGAGGTAAAAAATGAATACTAAAGACAGTAATTTATACAAAATAATTGCTGCTGTTCTTATTGGAGTTGTGCTTATTTTTATGATAGGCATAGTCGCAAACGGATGGCAACAATACGATAATAATGGTGAAGAAAATAGCGGCGATACCGACGAAACAATCGATCAAGCCGATAATCCAAACGGCGATACCGATGAAAACGAAGGTACCGCCGATAATATTAACTCGGGTGAAAATAACAATACATCTGACAACAAAGACGACGAAGATATTGTTGAAAACAAACCCTTTGTTCCGCAATTTGTCAATTATTTAACTGGGCTTGAATGTAACGAAGAGGAAGTATATGCAATTCCCTATGTATTTACAGTTGAGCCTAATGCTCCGTTATACGGAATATCAGATTCTGACATAACTATAGAAATTCCAACCGAAGGCGGACAAACTCGATTTTTAATTTACAGAAGTGACATATCGGGGCTCGGAAAAATAGGAGCTTTATCTCCAACTCGTGACTATATTACTCAGCTTACTAAGTTTTTTGGAGGAACGCTGGTAGCATACGGTGAGGATGATATAATTTCTTATTCATCGATTGCCTCAACGCTTCATATAGATTTGAGTCAATATACAGATTATATTTATAAGGAAAACGGAAAAAACATTTATACAGACAATCAAAATATAATTGATGTTACCCAAAAAGAAGGAATCGATAGCGAAAGTTATAAAACTCAAGAAATTCCATTTGTTTTTTGCGATTTTAAGGAAAGCGTTACCGGAAAAACACAGGCAGTTTATGTAACGATTCCTTATTCAGACAATAACAATACGGTGCTTACATACGATAAGGAAACGGATAGTTATTTATTTTCTAAAGGCGGACGAAGCAAAGTTGATATGTTAACAGGTAAAAATGCTTCATACACAAATGTTTTTATACTGTTTTCAGACATGATTACATATGAATTATCGTCCGGAACACAAACCGTAATGGAAACAGCTACAAAAGGTACAGGCTATTATATAACAGGCGGTACGCTGAAAGAGATAAGATGGAGTGTGGATTCTAAAAAACAATTGATTTTTAAGGATTTAAATGGAGAAAAACTTATAGTTAACAGAGGTACTTCTTATATCGGATATTATAAGGCATCAGATACAAATTCAGTTGGTTTTGAATAAAAAACAAAGCACGCAAGTAATTTTAAACTTACGTGCTTTGTTTTTAGCCTTCCATCTGCTTCCCTAGAAAAATCCCTGCAGTCTGTATCAGTTTAGCTTCTATTTCATCTGAAATTTTATCATTTATTGGACTGCCGGCCTGCCAGCCGGAAAGTACACATCCTATTACGTCTCCTTCCGCAATTATAGGCATTGCAGTGCTTATATAATGTTCTTTTCCCATATCTATAATATATTTTTCTTCATTCCGTAAAATATTCTGGTAAAGACTTCTTGCCTCGATAATGCTCTCAACATCTTTTGAAATTTTTTTATCCAGGTATTCTCTTTTTGAAGCGCCTGAAACCGCTATAACAGCATCTCTGTCACATATAAAAATAGGAAGTCCGGATGTTTTTTGCAAGGTGTCCGCATATTCTGATGCAAAATTTTGAAGTTCACCGATCGGTGAATATTTTTTAAATATAACTTCACCTTCTCTATCGGTATAGATCTCAAGAGGATCGCCTTCGCGAATACGCATAGTTCTTCTTATCTCTTTGGGAATGACCACTCGACCGAGATCGTCAATCCTTCTTACTATTCCTGTTGCCTTCATATATAAACCTTTCAAACTTTAAAATAAATATATCATAAATCCTTTTTATGGACTGTAAATATATTATTTGAAAGATTCGAAAAATTATCCTATGATTTCACAAAATAAGCAATTGAAGGTTATGTTAGTTAGAAATTTATCATTTTCACAATAATTTCTCGGTGTTGCTCATGATTTTATCAAAATATTTATTAATTTTTTTCTGCATCTTCTTATATTTGATATAAGCGGTTTTATCCGACATATGAATGTCAGATCCAAGTGCTACAACCAAATCTCTGTCAAGCCAACTTTTTATGTGTGGTTTTATAAAAATTTTTGATAATGCGGAGGCATTAATTTGGAGCTTTGCTCCTATGGAAACAAGAGCTTCTATATTTTTAAAGTCATAACGGTCTGCATGTGCCAAAACAATCGTAAAACCCTTGTTTATCAGAGATTCAATGCAAAATACATATTCATTTCTGAAATCCGAGAATGGTAATTCAATCAAAAGTGTTTTTGTACCTTCAATAGCTAAATTTTCTATACCTTTCAATTTATCAAGATTTTCGCAAAGAAGAATTTCAGCTCCTGCAATAATATCTATATTTATATTCATTGAAGATACAGTTTTAATTACTTGATTAAACGCGTTAAGTCTAGCATTTAAAAACTTATCTATATTATGCTTATGAGGATAAAAGTGCGGAGTTGCAACAATTAAATCTATTCCCGCGTTTTGAGCATAACGCAACTGCTCGCACGTTGTTTCAATAGAATCAGAGCCATGGTCAACACTTGGTAAAATATGAGCATGAAAATCAATGTTTTTGATCATAGTTAATCACCTATAAAAATCACGCCGAGTTTTTCGGCGTGATAAAATAATTTATTCAGCGGTTTCTGCTTTTACGAAAACAGCTTCATGGTTTTGAAGATTTCCGTAATACTTTGCATTCTCATCCCAACCAAGCTCTTCGCAATAATAAGATGCAAAGATATCTCCGGTATAGAGAGGATTCATATAATAGAAGCTATTTTTGTCATTTTCACCGCTCATGCGAACAACATAGCCCTCTTCGTATGACATGTAATTTGTTCCGCTTATACCGTATTGAAGATAATTGTGGAATGTTTCATCCGTATTCAGTGCATAAACAATTTCCATTGCCCTCTCAACATTAACAGTGTTGGACAAAATCGCATATGCAGAGTAATTGTCAAGTGATACAGTAGGCATGCTTACGACATTGCAAGCATATCCCACCGCTTCCCAAGCAGCCTTATCTTCGTACATACCTGTAACAATATTTACGTAGGAATCAATCGGAGCATTAATATCTAAATCAGTAACAAGACCTGCTTCCAAAAGCTGATTTTTTATTGTCTGCGCACCGCTCAAATCTCCGTCGGTTTCAAAAAGTGTTTTAAGAGAAGCATACTCTTCGACGGTGTCAAAAGATGCAAGCTCTGACGGACTACCCATGTAGAAATATTCCGCCATATTTCTATTAACAACAAGATATGTATATTCTCCGATAACATGATTATTGGGAACGCAATAAAGTTGATCATCAATTGCATATGCATTAAGGAGAGCGGTTGCTATTCTTGCATTAAGAGTACCGTATGTATCACCTTTGATATATTCGGTAAGATTTGCAAGAAGAGATTGAGTATATAACTCATTCATCAAGCTCTGCGAGTTGATTAAAACAATATCCGCTTTTCCTGCAGCAATTGCTGTTCTGACTACGCCTTCATACTCTGAAGCCGATGAATAAACGACGTTAACGGTAGTGTCATATTTTCCGGAAGTATAATCCGCTATTCTTTGTGATACGGTAACTTTTGCATTATCGGAAGTCTTATCATCGCATATTACATAGAGATTAAGCGAGATGTCTTCTTTTTCTTCAGGTTTAGGATATTTTTCAATATATGCACCAATCACGTCATCTGAGCAACCCACAAGCATAACAACTGCAAGTATCAAACACAGAATGGATGAAATGATTTTTTTCATTGTATGTGTTCCCTCCACTATGGCATTATATTACTTATACATTTTACTACAAACAGATAAAAAAGTCAAGGCATTTTAATTTTTAAAATTTTGAAACAGATTATATCAGCACAATAAACAATATACTATTCGCTTTTTTGTTTATTTCGCTATTAGTAACTCAACTTAGTTTGCAAGATAATCTTTAAGAGTTTTAGATCTCGAAGGATGTCTTAATTTACGAAGCGCCTTAGCTTCTATCTGACGAATTCTTTCTCTGGTTATCTGGAATTGACGGCCAACTTCTTCAAGAGTTCTCGGACGTCCGTCTTCAAGTCCGAAACGAAGTTTAATAACCTGTTCCTCTCTGGGAGTAAGAGTACGAAGAACGTTACAAAGCTGTTCACGCAAGAGCGAGTAGGAGGCACTGTCAGAAGGCGCAGGTGAGTCGCTGTCTTCTACGAAATCACCAAGATGGCTATCTTCCTCTTCACCTATAGGGGTTTCAAGTGAGACTGGGTCTTGAGCTATTTTCATTATCTCGCGAACTTTATCTGCGGTCATACCAAGCTTTTCTGCAATTTCATCGGTAGTAGGTTCTCTGCCAAGATCTTGAAGAAGCTGGCGTGAGGTTCTTGAAACCTTGTGAATGGTTTCAACCATGTGAACAGGAATTCTTATAGTTCTTGCCTGATCCGCAATAGCTCGGGTTATCGCCTGGCGTATCCACCAGGTCGCATAAGTTGAAAATTTAAATCCCTTACTGTAATCAAATTTTTCAACGGCCTTCATCAGTCCAAGATTTCCCTCTTGAATCAGATCAAGAAAATACATTCCTTTGCCGACATGACGTTTTGCTATATTTACAACAAGACGAAGGTTTGCTTCCGTGAGCTCGTCTTTTGCAGACTTATCACCAAGTGATATACGTTCTGCAAGATAAGCTTCACGCTCGGGCGTAAGAAGCGGAATTTTGCCTATATCCTTCAAATACATACGAACGGGGTCATCGATTGCGAGACCTTCCTGCGAAAGTAATTTTTCCATTTTTTCGCCGTTTTCGTAATTCCTTACGTCGCGCTCAATTTCCTTGAAGTTTTCATTTTCAATATCTTCGGGATTTGCCGAGTCGATGTCCACTTGGGTTATATCAAAATCTATATCCTCAAGCGCTTTCATAATTCCGGATTCAACAATACCGTTTCCCGATTTTGAATCAATATAGTCGTTGACGTCGATTTTTTCTTTACTCATTTCTTATCCTTTCTTCGTTCCTTTGCAAACTTTTAAGATTTACTCCTTAAACTGTTTATGAGCGCAGATAAATCATCTGCAGTAGTAGCAGAAGTAGCATTAATCTTTTGCATAGAACTTTTAAGTGCTTTTATACTATCGTCGAGAACAGCATCACCGTTATATGATAAATTCATTCTCGCTAATTTCATTTTGGTTATCCTTCCAACCTCTTGCGGAGTGAAAATTTCATTCTGATCCTTAAAAACATCACCGTTTTTGTATGAATCCTCAATATAAAGGAAAATACGTCGGTTAAGATCTGTAAAGAAATCATCGGCGCATAGAAGTGAATTATCAAATACCTTCTTTCGGTGCTCGGGATAAATGAGCAAAAGCGAGTTTACCGCTTCCTCATTCTTTGCAACCGCAGGAGCTTTTGCGAAATCCGGATTAACCTTATCTGCGTATCCCGCTGCCGCCTGCCTTGCCTTCTGACCTTCTGATTTTTTGTATTCCCTTGCGCGTTTATATATTATCCGCTCTATATCTGCTTTTATACTTTTTGCATCAATACCAAGTTTTTTAGAAACGATTTGAATATAAATTTCTCTTTCTGCCTCGGAATAAAATGTAGAAATCTCATTTTCAAGTGATGCTAAAGCCTTTACTTTGTCTTGAGGCAAATTCACGTCATACTTGATGAGAATGTTTTCCATCTTATACTCAAACTCGATTTTTGCACCTGATAATACATCTTTGAATTTTTCTTTTCCAAAGGTCTTTATGTACTCATCTGGATCTTTCGAGCCCGGAACGACCATAACTCGAACATCAAGTCCTACATCACCAATGACTTTAAGAGCCTTCGCCGCAGCCTTTTGCCCCGCTTCGTCAGAATCGTAGCAAATTACAACTTTTTTAGTATATCTGCTCATCAACCGAGCCTGCTCTGAAGTTATTGCTGTACCGAGTGTTGCGATAGCATTTGTAAAGCCGGCTGCGTGCAGAGCGATGACATCCATATATCCTTCGCACAGTATCAAAGTTTCAGAACAAAAATGCCTTGCAAAATTCAATGCATATACGTGTCTTGTTTTCTTATATATGGGAGTATCGGATGAGTTTTTATATTTCGGCTTGATTTCATTGTTCATAGCTCGTCCTCCGAATGCTATCACGTTTCCGGAAACGTCTATTATCGGGAAGATAACACGTCTTCTAAAAGCGTCATAATATCTTCCCTGTTCAGATTTTCCGCAAAGAAAACCTGCTGTAAGCTCATCGTACGTATAACCCTTTTGTAACATATGCTTTAACAATTTATCAAAACTGTCCGGAGCATAGCCTAGACCGAAATGTTTTATTGTTGAAAGGGAAAGTCCGCGCTTTACGGTAAAATAATCCAAAGCTTCCTTTGCATCAGGAGTATTTTCAAAAAGCGATCTATGAAAGAAATTTGCAGCGTCAACATTCATTTTGAACATTCGTTCACGATCGAATTTCTTTTCGGATTTCACAAATTTATTATCATTGTCAATAATCGTTATACCGGCGCGTTTTGCCAAAAACTCCAACGCATCAGGATAATCCAAATGCTCGGCTTGTTTTATAAAGGTAACTGCATCGCCTCCAACTCCGCAGCCAAAGCAATAAAAGCTGTCAGTTTTTGGATAGACAGTAAAAGAAGGACTTTTTTCACTGTGAAAGGGGCATAAGCCTTTGTATGTATCTCCGGCTCGCTTCAAGTTCACATATCCGGAAATCAAAGATTCAATATCTGTTCTCGAAAGTATTTCTTCGATTGTATCCTTGCTTATCAAAAAAACATCCTCCTTTCTTTATCCGTTCACCATAATATACGACACGTAATTCAAAAAACACTTTTATTTTTATAAATTATTCACGAAAATCGTATTTTTTATCCAAAAGCGCAATTTTTATACGGCCTGAAGTAGCTTCGGATAATTTTTTTGATAAAGAATCATACATATCAGCCCTAACAGTACCGCTTATTTTCACATCATCAGTATATTCCGTATTTTTTGTTTCAAAATTGAATTCGCTGAGTATTGGCAATATTTTCTGATAGTCTGAATAACTTGCCTCAATATCAACGATAGCATAGGTATCGTATCTGATTATTTTAGCGCCTTTCAGTGCACCAAGAGCTGCTTCGGTATATGCGTGAACAAGCCCGCCCGTTCCAAGCAAAACACCGCCGAAATAACGAACAACAACAATAACAGCATCGGTAACCCCGTTTTTACGAATAACGTCAAGTACGGGCATCCCGGCGGTACCTTGAGGTTCTCTGTCATCTGTATAACGCATAGTTGAATTTTCTCTTAATACGTATGCATATACCCAATGCTTAGCATCGGGATAAATTTTCTTTACGGACGCAATGAATTCAATCGCATCTTCTTCATTTGATACGGGCTTTGCAAATCCGATAAATATTGATTTTCTATCCTCAAATCTATATTCACAAAGCTCTTTTAACGTAATATAAGATTCCAATGTGTATTCCCCATTTAATTAACGATATATTTAGCAAATATTCCCTTCTCTGCCGAACTAAGTACGGCTTTAACATGTATTCCGATATCTTTATATTCAACATTCAAAACCGTAGCATTATCATATAAATTACTTAATACAGACTGTTCGTTATAAGGAATAATGAGTTCACATTCCTGCTTCCCTTCGTGTATAACTTCTTCAATCATTGAAAGCAATTCTGATATACCATTGTTTTCCTTTGCCGAAATAACTATTGTTTTCTCGCGTGGCACCGCATATGATATTCCTTCGAGCTTATCGCACTTATTATAGATATATATACGAGGTTTTTGATTTGCAGAAAGCTCACTTATAATATTTTCGGTAACTTCAAGATGCTCCTGCACCTCCGGATCTGTTATATCCGAAACTATAAGCAAAACATCTGCATAGGTAACCTCATCAAGTGTAGACTTAAAAGCCTTAACGAGATGGTGGGGTAATTTTCTTATAAAACCGACAGTATCTGTCAGAAGCACTGTTTCTCCACAGGGAAGTACTAATTTCCGAGTTGTAGGATCAAGAGTTGCGAAGAGCTTGTCCTCAGCTAACACACCCGCTCCGGTAAGTCGGTTTAAAAGAGTAGACTTTCCTGCGTTTGTGTATCCAACTACTGCTATTTTGGGAAGTCCGCTTCGGTCTCGTTGTGCGCGCATAACACCTCTGTTATGTTCAAGCTCACGAAGCTTGGTTTCCAAAGACGCTATTTTTGAATGAAGATGACGTCTGTCACTCTCTAGTTGTGTTTCTCCGGGACCTCTTGTTCCTATACCTCCGCCTTGACGGGAGAGCTTACTTCCCTTGCCTATGAGTCTCGGTGCTGTATATTTTAACTGTGCAAGCTCAACCTGAAGCTTTCCTTCGCCTGAAGTGGCATGAAGAGCAAAGATATCAAGTATCAGCATACTCCTGTCAATGACATCACATTCGATGTCATCTTCGAGGTTTCTTATTTGCATGGGTGACAACTCAAAATCGAAAACGACAAGGTCCGCGTTATCATTTGAACATATTTCCTTGATTTCCAATACCTTTCCACTACCAATAACTGTTCTTGGGTCAAATGTGGATTTAACCTGTATGACACGCGCCATCGCTTCTGCGCCCGCTGTTTTTAATAAGCGCTCAAGCTCGTCTAAGCTCCGTTCGCATTCTTCTACTTCGGCACCACTTTGAGCTACAGATACCATTACAGCACGTTTTAAAATGTTTTCTCCCATTATTATCTCCTTGACATTAAAGAAAAAAGAGCGTGGATAACCTTGGGTAGACTATCCAACGCTCTTTGATAGGCAATGATTACTTGGTCATTGCAAGACGCTTCTTGAACTTATCAACGCGTCCACCTGCGTCTACAAATTTCTGCTTACCTGTATAGAAAGGATGGCACTTTGCGCAAATTTCTACGTTAAGGTCGCCCTTCACAGAGTGAGTCTTAACAGTCTCGCCGCAAGCACATCTAATGGTAGCTTCCTTGTATTCGGGATGTATTCCTGCCTTCATTTTAACACCTCTTTACATAATTATTCATTTTAAATACTAAAACATTATATCATATCTTTTTTAATTTTGCAATACCTTTTTGAAAAAAATATATTTTTTTGAATTTCGATCAATTTCGCTGAAAGTCAAATATTTTTTGCTTTAAAGTCATATTTTTTCTTCTATTTTTTTACGTAATCTATGCATGATTTTTTTCTCTAACCTTGAAATATAACTTTGAGATATTCCAAGTGCATCCGCAACTTCCTTTTGTGTAAGCTCATTCTCGCCACTAAGACCAAAACGCATATTTACAATAATACGTTCCCTTTCAGACAGTTCCAATACTGCTTCCCTTACTATTCTTCTTTCTTCATCTTCTTCCATTGCGCGCGACACCGAATCTGCTTCACTTCCCAATATGTCGGAGAGTAACAGCTCGTTTCCGTCATAATCTACGCTGAGAGGCTCGTCAATTGATATTTCTTTTTTTCGTTTTACGCTTTTTCTTATAAACATAAGTATTTCATTTTCTATACACCTTGATGCATATGTAGCAATTTTAATATTTTTTTCGGAATTATAAGTCGAAACAGCCTTCATGAGTCCTACCGTACCTATTGAAATCAATTCTTCAATACCAACACCTGTATTCTCAAATCGCTTGGCTATGTATACAACAAGTCTTAAATTGTGTTCAACAAGTGTTTGTTTTGCATATTCTGTATCAATCATTGCTATTATACGTTCTTCTTCTTCTGCATCCAACGGAGCCGGTAACGTTTCGGTTCCGTTAATGTAATATATCTCTTGTTTTCCAAACAACCGGAATATAAATCTTTTTATTATACTAAAAAGTTTTCTCATAATCATGACATATAATCGGCTAATGATGACGGCATAAGAGCCGAATATCCGCCGTATGTTCCTTCCTCGTCATCGAGAGCAATGACCGTATTATTATATTTGATTTTATCATTATTTAAGGTTATGTAATCACAACGTATTCCAATTAATATTTTTTTAACTCCCAATCCTTTAGCAGGAATTAAACGAATTCTTTTTTTTATATTTTCATCTTCGCAGTTAGGAAGATCCTTATACTTCCCCAAAAGTTTAACGGCATTCTTTTTTATTAAAATTACCGGTTTATTATTCATCGGATCTATAAGAAGGTTTCCCGAATCAATAAGAGCAGTAAATTTTTCACTTTGTCCAAACAAATGCAATACGAATTCGATGTTTTTTTCACTCTTTGTTCCGGAGAAAATAAGAAACAAAAGTTTGAGCAATCCATATGAGAGCAAAACGATAACTGATAAAATTAAAAGTTTACGGTTTTCAACACCAAAATTGTTTTCGGAAAAATTCGGATAAATGTATTTGTCCATTAAATTATAAATCCAGTTTACAAGTCCTCCTATGAATGTTTCAAGAATTAAAAATGATATGAAAAACTTTACTTTTCTGATTAAAGAAGAATGCGTAACAAAAATATATGAGATTATTGACGCAACTGCAATAATTAAAAGAATCAGAAAAACAGGCGCCGGATTACATAATACGACATAGCAAGCAAAAAGTGATGCAATGAAAGAACATATTACAAGTCTGGCAACCGTACTTTGTACCTTTGAAAGAAGCGCAGCGAAATACAACGCAAGTAAATCAACGGTAAAATTAATCAAAAAATAAATGTCTATGTAAAGTGTTTGCACTTGTTTTCTCCCTTTGGTTTTACCGAATTTAATTTTATCATGAAGTGAATAATTATTTTGTCGTATTCGGTAACCAATAAAAAAATACCGTCCGCTAAATTTACGCAGACGGTATTATAGATGTAAAATTACTTAAGATTTTTTTCCAACATATCGGCGCATGCATCCATATAGTCACCTTCAAAAAGTTCGATAACGCCTTTATCGCATTGCGATGCAAGGTTCATATCAATAGGAAGCTGGGCCAAAAGTTGAGTATTGTATGCCTTGGCAAGCTCTTCCGTTTTGCTCTCTCCGTAAGGACGTATAACCTTGCCGCAATCAGGACAAATGAGATAGCTATAATTTTCAACAAGACCAAGAACCGGAATATTCATCAATGAAGCCATATTTACAGCTTTTTCAACTATCATTGACACCAATTCCTGAGGGCTCGTAACAATGATAATTCCATCAATAGGAAGGCTTTGGAACACTGTAAGAGGAACATCGCCTGTTCCGGGAGGCATATCTACAAACATATAATCAACATCATTCCAAACGACATCTGTCCAAAACTGTTTAACAGTTCCCGCAATAACAGGACCTCTCCAAACGACAGGCTTTGTCTCATCATCCATAAGCAAGTTGAGACTCATTACTTCAATACCGGTTTTGGTCATTGCCGGAAACATTCCAAGCTCCGAGCCTTCAATTTGCCCGCATTTGAGCCCGAATGACTTTGGAATAGACGGACCTGTAATATCAGCGTCTAAAATTGCCGTAGAATATCCGCGCCTTCTCATCGTCACCGCAAGCAGGGATGTAATTAAAGATTTTCCAACTCCGCCCTTTCCGCTTACTATTCCTATAACATGCTTTACATTACTTGCTTTATTCTGAGGTTCAAGCAAAGATTCTTTGGAACACTTTGATGAACAGCTAGAACAATCATGATTGCATTCTGCCATCTTTTATCTCCTATTTTTCGCATCAAATTGCATTTAAACTGATTTTTGCATCTAAAACATCAAGATGAACGCCAACAAGCTTATCCGGATACTTTTCTATTATCGTATTGGCGATTAAATCTTCGACATTGCGCTCAATATATCTGCGCATATTTCTTGCTCCGAATTTTTCAGAGAATGATTCATCAGCGATATGCTGAAGAGTTTCATTAGTATATGAGAGCTTTATCCCCTTTTCTTCCATGCTGGATTTCAGCTTGGATAACATTATATCCGCAATCTTTACAAAATCATTTTTTGTGAGATGGTTAAACGTAATAATTTCATCTATGCGGTTAATAAATTCGGGACGAAGGAACGCAAATAATGCTTTTTGAGTTTTTTCGTCGGCAAGTGTTTCTCTTTTTTCCGCGAATCCCGAAATAGAAGAAGAGTTATCACTGCCTGCATTTGTTGTCATTATAATGATTGTGTTTTCGAAGTTAACGCAACGCCCTTGAGCATCGGTTATTTTTCCATCATCAAGAATTTGCAAAAGAATATTTAACACATCAGGATGAGCTTTTTCGATTTCATCAAAAAGAATAACAGAATAAGGACGTCTGCGTATCTTCTCTGTAAGCTGACCTGCTTCGTCATAGCCAACATAACCGGGAGGCGCACCTATTATTCTGGACACTGCATGCTTCTCCATGAATTCGGACATATCAAGACGAATCAAAGATTCCGGTTGCTTAAACAATTCATTTGCGAGTACTTTTACAAGCTCGGTTTTTCCTACACCTGTTGGTCCCGCAAAAATCATAGAAACAGGATTTCGTCTGTATGAGATACCGGCGCGCTTACGTTTAACCGCACGGACTACAGCACTTACTGCCTTATCCTGACCGATTATCTGTGAAGAAATACGCTCATTGAGACCAACAAGCTCTCCCATTTCGCCCTCTTTTATATCCGAAGCGGGGATACCTGTCCATATTTCAACAACGTTTGCAAGGTCATTGATAGACAAACGAATATGAGAAATTATCTCATCGAGCTCCCTGCCCCTGTCCTCAAGACGTAAAATTTGAACTTTAAGATCAGCAAGCTCTTTATAATTACTTTCTGTCTGCCCTTCAGGTTTTTCAACAAGAGACTCCAGCTCGGTACGCTTAGAAGTCAGAGCCTGAACATCTTTAATATTACGTTTTTTCTCATTGATTTCCGGAGAAGTAAGCGCAGCTCTCGAAGCCGCTTCATCAATAAGATCAATAGCCTTATCCGGCAAAAATCTATCGGTTATATATCTTTCCGAAAGAAGAACTGCCGCTCTTGCGACCTCCGGTGTTATTTTTATGCCGTGAAAAGCTTCATAGTAATTCTTGATACCATTAATAACTTCTATTGTTTCATCAACTGATGGCTCGTTAACCATGACAGGTTGAAATCTTCGTTCCAGCGCGCTATCCTTCTCTATATATTTTCTATACTCTTTAAGGGTAGTTGCGCCTATAACTTGAATCTCTCCTCTGGAAAGTGCCGGTTTCAGCATATTTGCCGCACTCATGCTTCCTTCCGAATCTCCTGCACCGACAATATTATGCACTTCATCAATGACCAATATAATGTTGCCCGCATTCTTCACTTCTTTAATAAGTCCAAGTATTCTTGACTCAAACTGACCTCTGAACTGAGTACCTGCCACGAGTGCTGTTAAATCCAAGAGCCATACTTCAGAATCTACAAGCCTTTCGGGAACGTTTTTATCAACAATTCTCTGGGCTAACGCTTCCGCGATCGCAGTTTTACCTACGCCCGGTTCACCTATCAGACAAGGATTATTCTTCTGCCTTCTGCAAAGAATCTGAATAACTCTGTCAAGTTCTCTTGCTCTTCCTATAACTTTATCAACGTTGCCTTTTATAGCTTTTTCTGTAAGAGAGGTGCAATACATATTAAGAAATTTTCGATTGTCTTCTTTTTTTTCTGACTTTTTGCCCTCTTTTTTATTTTTAGGCATAGGAACTCCTGCAGGAGCTCCTCCAAACCCAAGACCGGAAAAGAATTTTTGAAAATCGATAGCAGGAGCTCCTCCATCGTCTGACGCTGGATCGTCGGGTAAATTTTCTGCTACCTCAGCCATTGCTTCCTCAAGCTCTCCCGACATAGACTCTATCGTCTCTTCCGACATTCCCATTTGCTTGAGCATATTATCAAGGGGTTTTACACCCATTTCATGAGCGCATACAAAGCAAAGTCCCTCGTTTATCACTTTGCCATTTTCATTCCTAGTTATAAAAACCGATGCCGGTCTCTTTTTGCACTTTATGCACATTGGTAAATTCATTTACGATACACCTAAACAAAATTCTATTATTAATTAAATTCGAAGTACCAGCGAGAAAGGATTAAAATTCTTAAAGAATTGAGATACAGGACCGCCAACAAGTCCAGGAGCAAATGAGCCTATAATATTAGCGAGAATACATGCAATAACCGCAGCGATTACTCCGCCAAGGAGTAATCCCATAAAACGGTTTACCTTTCCGAGGAATCCTTTATTAAACGCAATATCCAGCAGCGAAACCAAAATAGTTAAAAGTATCATAAACACAATAAATAGGGCGACATAGGTAACTATAACGGCTATGAAATTGCCTATTGGGGCTGCCATAGCAGATACCATTTCTTCAACGGTTTCAAGTCCTTCAACGTCGATTTGAAGAAGTTCTACTGAAAATTGCAGGACAGATGGAAGCTCTTCAATAGTGGCTGTTCCTACTTCCGAAAGGGTTTCGTTTATCCATGTCTCTACCTTGCCAACGAAGAATGACCTTGTCCACACATTTATAACAGGAGATGCAACAATCACCGTCAAACAAATAGACGCAACTATCTTAATCGGCTTTGTTATGCTTCCAAAAAAGCCTTTTTTGTATCCGAGAAGAAAACCGATTACAACTACGATGATCCAAACAGCATCAAAAATATTCATATTGTTTTTTCCTTTCCTAGATGTAAAATTCAACTTTGAAAATAGTACGTAGATATTATACAACTATTTCCGCATTCTGTCAATAAGTATGAAATATTATTTTAAATTTTTAAATCATTTTACTGCAACGTTAGCTTCGCCATATATCGACTTTAATCTGTCAATTACACTATTATTCACACTTAAGGTTACATTTTTGATAGAAATATATTTTTTCAAAGATGCGTCATAGATTGCTACATGTGTATTTCCGGGATTTAAATTTGCGATGCGATAAATGGGTATAAGACGTTTTTCATCAAAAGAATCCAGTTTTATGAAAAGACGGCTTGCTGAAGCGGACAAAGCAAGCTCCGAAGCATTTTGCTTTTTTTGATTAACCGCAAAATTTTCGTTACTTAAAAGAGGTGTCAGTCTTGAAAGTATAATCTTTGCTTCCTCACCATCTTCAGCACTGATCCTTCCTTCTATCATTATGGCATTTTCTTCGAAAATTTCTGACGAATTTTTTGCATACTGTTTAGCAAAAACTATAACTTCAATTTCTCCGATACGGTCTTCAAGTGTTATAAATGCCATATTATCACCGTTTTTGAGAGTTTTTGTCTTTTTGTTTGTAACTATACCGGCAATCTTAACGTTGACGGAATCCTTATACTTAACATTTGATTGCTCATTTGAATTCTGTATGTCTTCGATAATTTCAGAAATTGAATCAACTTCGAGCGAATCAATATGCATGGAATAATCATCAATCATATGTCCGGAGAAATACATACCCGAACTTTCTTTTTCAAGGAACAGCAATTCTTTTAAAGTAAATTCTTTCACATCAGGGTATGAATAACCGGATTTATCTGATGTTGCGGTTCCCATTGCTATTGAAAATAAATCAAGCTGTCCTGAAATGTTATTTCTTTTTCTGTCTTGTTCGGATTCAAGAATATTTTCATACGACGCAAGCAGCGCACTTCGTGTTATACCAAGAGTGTCAAAAACACCGCATTTTATAAACGATTCAAGCGTTCTTTTATTTATATCACTTCCCGAAAGCCGTGAAACAAATTCATCGAAGCTTTTAAATTTTCCTTTTTCTCTTTCCTTTACAACCGCATCTGTAAATTGCCTTCCAACGTTTTTGATTGCCAGAAGACCAAAACGGATTGAATTATCTGTAACCGAAAAATCGGAATTGCTTAAGTTTATATCTGGCGGTAATACTTTCACTCCATTTTTTGATGCATCTGCAATATATTCTCTCAATTTTTGAGTATTATCTAAAACACTGGTCATAAGCGCTGCAAAATATTCCGCAGGATAATGGGCTTTAAGATATGCAGTTCTATACGAGATGACGCCGTATGCCGTAGCATGGCTTTTATTAAAGGCATATTTTGCAAAACCTACCATGTCATCAAAAATCGCATTTGCCGTTTCAGCGATAATTCCAAATGAGGCACATCCTTCAACAAAGCTTTCACGTTCGGCTTTCATGGCATCCGTTTTTTTCTTTGACATTGCGCGTCTTACGACATCTGCATGTGCATAAGAATATCCCGCAAGAAGTCTGCATATCTGCATTACCTGCTCTTGATATACTATGCATCCGTACGTTACGTCAAGTATTTTCTCAAGCTCGGGAGTTCTGTACGATATAGCTTCCTTGCCATGTTTTCTCGCGATAAAAGCGTCTATTGAGTCCATCGGTCCGGGTCTATAAAGAGCAATAACAGCTATAACATCCTCGAGAGTTGAAGGCATCAGTCTCGAAAGAACTTGCTTCATGCCTCCGGATTCAAGCTGAAACACACCGTCTGTTTTTGCGTCGCAGAGTAACTTAAAAGTCTTTTCGTCATCTAACGGAATTTTCGATATATCGAATTCTTTATTCGTCTTTTGTATTTCGATTTCGGCATCGTGTATGACTGTAAGGTATCTCAACCCTAAAAAATCAAATTTTACAAGTCCGAGTCTTGCGTCTGTATTCATATCGAACTGGGTGACAATACCAGTTCCGGTGTAAGACAGAGGCACGTACTCATAAGTTGGTTTTTCTGTAATTACAACGCCAGCCGCATGAGTCGACGCATGTCTTGGCATTCCTTCAAGGCTTTTACTTATGTTAATAAGACGGCGAACATCTGCATCAGATTCATATAATGCTTTAAGCTCAGAAGAACGAAGCGCTTGTTCAATCGTTATATTTAACTCACGCGGTATAAGCTTTGCTACAACGTCAACCTTTGAATAAGGCATACCTAGAGCTCGTCCGACATCTCGAATCGCAGCACGGGCTGCAAGAGTTCCGAAGGTGGTTATTTGAGCGACTTTATAATCCCCGTATTTGCGTTTAACGTAATCGATTACCTCTTCACGGCGATTATAACAAAAATCAATATCAAAGTCCGGCATTGAAACACGTTCCGGATTCAAAAATCTTTCAAAAAGCAAATCAAACGAAATCGGATCAACATCCGTTATACCAACACAAAACGCAACAAGACTTCCTGCGCCAGAGCCTCTTCCCGGACCTACGGGAATATTTTTCTTCTTCGCGAAGGAAACGAAATCACTCACTATAAGATAATAAGCGTTGAATCCCATTTTGTCTATTACCGAAAGCTCATACTCTATTCTTTCGATATACTCTTCTCTTGGATGCTTGGAATAATCAAATCTTCCTCGAGTCTCATAAAGCTTATAACCCTCATAAGCAAGCTCGCGAAGTGTCTCTTTATGAGTTTTTCCGCTCTCGGCCTTAAAGTCAGGCAAATGAAGCTTATCAAAATCAAAATCGAAATCGCATTTATCTGCTATAATTCCGCTGTTTTCTATTGCCCCGTCATAAGATGAAAAAAGCTCACACATTTCTTTTTCCGTCTTAAAATAATATTCATTTTCTTCAAAACCAAAGGGTCTGCCGTCTGTTATACAAGTATTGGTTTGTATGCAAAGCAATGTGGCCTGTGTATCAGCATCGTTACGTTCGACGTAGTGTACGTCGTTTGTCGCAACCATTGGAATACCGAATTTTTCACTTATAGTTTTAAGTCCAAAACAAACCTTAAGCTCATCTTCAATTCCATGATTTTGAAGCTCAAGATAAAAATCGTCTCCGAATATTTCTTTCATAAGAAGCGCATATTTTTCAGCTTCTTGCATACTTCCCGAAAGAATCAGTTGAGGAATTTTTCCTGCCAGACAAGCAGACAGTGCAATTAATCCCGAATGATGTTCTCGCAAAAGGTCAATATCGATTCTAGGCTTCATATAAAAGCCGTTAATATAGCTTTCCGAAACCATGTAACAAAGATTGCGATAGCCTGTTTCATTTTTGCAAAGCAATATCAAATGATTTCCTGATGAATCGGACTTACCTTCTTTAAGATGGCGGCTTCTCGACGCAACATAAACTTCGCATCCTATTATGGGCTTGATACCACGCTTTTTCATGGCATCATAGAATTCAACAACACCGTACATCGCACCATGATCGGTGATGGCAACTGCTTTCTGACCGTCAGAAAGTGCTTTGTCTGCAATTTTATCTATTCTTGCAGCACCGTCAAGCAAACTATATTCTGTATGCAGATGAAGATGAACAAAATCTCCCATAGAAACCTCCTTGTTTACTGTTGCTAAATCTGTTTTTTATCTAATAATTCCCCGCCCAGCTTCATTATTTTTTTCATTCGATGCGTTATTCCAGATTTTGAAATTGGCGGAATAGAATGAATTGCAAGCTGAGATAATGACATATCCGGATGCTCAAGTCTTAATCTTGCAGTTTGCGCAAGCTCCTCCGGAAGCTGTGAGAGAAGCTTTCTGTCATAAAGATCTTTTATCAGTGCGTATTGAGAAGCTGCCGCATCAACAGCTTTTGAAATATTTACTGTATCGAAATTACGAATTCTGTTCGCATCGTTTTTTAGTGCATTTGCAATTTTTATATTCATTACTGTAAATGCAGCATCGTGAAGTTCAGCCATTGCAAAAAAATCTTCGATAACGGTGCTGTTTTTAGAATATAGAAGTTTTTCTCCTGCACGAACCGCACTTTTCATTTCAAATCCGTACATTTTAAATAAGTTATCAAACATTTTTATTCGATTACCTACTGAAAATTCAAGGCAGAATTGTTTAGACGGATCTGTGGTTCTTCCGCAAGCAAAATACAATCCTCTAAAAAATGCAGTTTTACAATAAGTGCATTTTTCATTATAAAATTCGGCTGCATTCTCAATATTAATTAAAAAATTTTTCAATGATTTACTCTTGAAAGAAACCTGCTTGCATCTTCCGCCTCGCGGAGAAGAAGAAATATCAGCATCAATGCCATAGAATTCTTTAATGAGTGATGCAATAAAATCTCCAAACTCTGTATTTTCAATATTTAAAGCTATATTTCCGTTATCATTAAGAAAAGCTTTTGCCGAAAATACGCCTTGCAGCAATGCTCTTCGGCAACATGAATTCTTATATTGAGAATTCATAATTTCCATTTTTAAATCGGATGAAAATGACATTTAAAACTCCTAAGTTTTAACTTATATATTCTGCTTCGCGATTCAAAGTTATACCATATCTTTTAATTACGGATTTTTCTACGTATTTTGCCAAAGTATCAATATCTTTAGCCGTAGCGCCGCCTGTATTAACAATAAATCCAGCATGCTTTTCAGAAACCTTAGCTCCTCCAACCTTATACCCTTTAAGCCCCAATTCTTCAATCATCTTCCCAACAAAATGATCTTTAGGACGCTTAAAAACACTTCCGGCACTAGGCATATTAAGTGGCTGTTTATCAATTCTTGCCGACATGCACTTCCTCATTTTTCCCCAAATTTCTTCTTTTTCTCCACGCTTTAAAACAAACTTTGTCTTTAAAATTATTCCTTTTAT
>JAZRHO010000050.1:0-2628 GCA_045644805.1 Eubacteriales bacterium
GGTCAGACTCAGGTGCTTACAATTGCAACTCTCGGTACTCTTTCCGCTGCTCAGAAGCTCGAAGGTCTTGATGACGAAGAGAACAAGAGATATATGCATCACTACAATATGCCCGGTTATTCCACAGGAGAAGCAAAGGCGCTTCGTTCTCCCGGCCGCCGCGAGATAGGTCACGGAGCTTTGGCAGAGCGTTCGCTCGTTCCTGTGCTTCCCTCAGAGGAAGAATTCCCCTACGCGATCCGTCTTGTTTCAGAGGTTGTAAGCTCTAACGGTTCTACCTCTCAGGGCTCGGTTTGCGGCTCTACTCTTGCTCTTATGGACGCAGGTGTTCCGATCAAGGCTCCTGTTGCAGGTATTTCCTGCGGTCTTATTACCGCTGAGGACGGCTCTTGGGATACGATGATAGATATCCAGGGTCTTGAGGACTTCTATGGTGACATGGACTTCAAGGTAGCAGGTACTCATAAGGGTATTACCTCAATTCAGATGGACCTCAAGGTTGACGGTCTTACTCCCGAAATAATCAAGCAGGCGCTTGAAACTACTCATAAGGGAAGAGACGAAATTATTGATAAGGTAATTCTCAAAGCTATTGAAAAGCCTCGCGCTGAGGTTAGTGCTTATGCTCCTAAGATGATAACGATGCACATTAATCCCGATAAGATCCGCGAGGTTATCGGTAGTGGCGGAAAGGTTATCCAGAAGATAGTAGCTGACACGGGTGCTAAGATAGATATAAATGATGACGGTACTGTATTTATCGCGGCAGTAAACCGTGACAGTGCGGATATGGCTAAGGCGATTATCGACGCTATCGTGTTCGAGCCTGTTGTAGGCGAAACTTATGACGCTGTTGTTACACGTATTATTCCTATCGGCGCATTTGTAGAATATGCTCCCGGCAAGGAAGGCTTGGTTCACATTTCCAAGCTTCAGAAGGAGAGAACCGAAAAGGTAGAGGACGTTGTAAATATCGGAGATGCCGTACGCGTTAAGTTCCTTGGCACTGACGATAAGGGAAGGCAGAATCTTTCCATGCGCGATGCAGCTCCCAAGGCTGAATAAAATCATATACTTTATGGCTGGCTCATGTGAAAACGAGCCAGCCTTTTCTTTGTTGCTCAAAGAAGAGAGTTAATTTTTGTGCAAAAAGATTATTGACTATATTTTACTTATATGGTATAATTTCCTTAAAGATATATTTGCGAGGTTATGCAGATGAAAAAGAACGAAAATTCCGTTTCCCATAACGAAGCCACAGATAGACTTGCCTCGGCATTTCTTTCGCTTTCCAGTAAAGAAGAGTGCTATGCTTTCTTTGGAGATCTCTTTACCGTCAAAGAAATAGAGGAAATATCGTCAAGACTTGAGGTTGCGCGCCTTTTAAAGGACGGCGGAAACTACATAGATATAGCAGCGAAAACAGGCGCGAGTACAGCGACGATAAGCCGTGTTTCGAAATGTTTGTCCGGTTCTCGCGGCGGTTACCGTATGGTGCTTTCAAGATACGACGAAAATGAAGAGTCTGAGGATAATTATATAAGGATAGATTCCTTAACGCCCGAAGAAGCGGCTGCGGTCCGAGGAATAATATCGTGTTTCCGCACAAAGAAGTAATTTCAGCGGAGAAAAATAGCTTTAAAATATTGAAAAGAGGGTATCTCAAGTTTGAAAACTTGAGATACCCTCAAATGCTTAAAGTGATAGGAGATTTGAGCTTTTTCATTAATTTTTGGTTACGCCCAAATGCGCCATCCCTTTTGTGGCGATTTTATCAATAGCCGCCACTGTTGTAATTATTATTGTTGTTATTTCCGCCGTTATTATAGCCGTTATTGTTATAACCGTTGTTATTGTTGTTAAAGCCGTCGTTTCCGCTGCGGTTGTTTTTTTCGCGTACCGCGCGAACTATCGAATAGATAGCAAATCCGATAACAGCAAGGCATATAATCATGACTATAATAGAGCCCATGTCGATTTTTCTATCAACCGCATCGTCAATATCTTCAATGACAACAGCAATGCTGATTCCTGTTGAGCTTTTGAATGCTGCGAGAGAATCGTTGATTGCCGATTCGGAGAATTGGAAGTTCGTTTTGTTTATAAGCTTTGTTTCTCCGTGCTCGTGACTTGTTTCGTTGCAGGTAAAGCTTGAAGAAAGACCGAGAGCTTCTATCTGACCTCTGAAATCGTTAACCGTTTGAATGATATCCGAGCCGAGATATATAGAGCTGTAAGTAGGCTCGCCTGCGGCTTCTCCGATTTCTTCAGGATACGGATAGAAAAGATTATAAATCGATTCGTTCAAATGGTATCCTACCATATTGATATAATATCCGGATGAGCAATCCTCGTCAACAAGAATAGCGAAAAGAATGGAGTCTTCTGTATTACCAAAGTGCTGAATATACTGACCGTAAGCGTAATCGGTTACGTCACCCGTATCCACGTTTCCGCCCGAAGCGACAGTCGAAAATGAATTAACAACCACCGCAAAAAGTATCAATGCGGCTACTAGGCACACGATAATAGGCATAAGAATCATGCCCATAAATCCGCCAAGGCATCCGCCTCCGTAGCCATATCCGTAGTAAGGTCTGTGGAAGAACCAAAAACCGCCTCGTCTTG
>JAZRHO010000051.1:0-1819 GCA_045644805.1 Eubacteriales bacterium
GTTCTTGCTCTCTGTCCCGGAGCGAAAGCGGTTAAGGAAAGAATGCTTTCCCTTGGCGCAAAATCCGCTCTTATGAGCGGAAGTGGACCGGCCGTATTTGGAATTTTTAGTAGCTTGGTCGAGCTCGAAAAAGCAAGAGAAATTATAGAAAATGAGTTTGATGTAATAGAATTGTTTTTCGCTAAAACCATCTGAAATGTAAACTAAACATATCAAATTGCAGTAAAAACCCCCGAAGAATAAAGCTTCGGGGGTTTTTGATTTTGCAAACTAATTATTCAATTTCAAGTCCGTCAATATCGTCCGCAAAGAAGAACTTGCCGTAAAAATACTTATTGGACGCGCACTCCGTGAAGGTAATAATCTTTCCATCATAATAATCCAGATCCTCGCTCATAGCAGGACCCTTAAACTCGTTTATGCAGTCCTCAAGAACATAAACGGGAACACCGTCAAGAGTTTTTCCTGAATTTTTTGCATCAGCCTCATTGTAAACATAGTAAACCGAGTCGGCAATGCTGTATGAAGTGGAGAGAACAACCTTTCCGTTGGGAGTAAAACAGATACCCTGAACCTTCGCTCTAACAGAGTAAATCTTATCGGGAGTGGGATCAACCTCACCGTCATAACCGAGAATATCGACGTGAGTGTATCTTGAAACGATACCGTTTACCTTTGTCTGGCCATCATCAAGTGTATGTTCCTTATCATAGCCGTCCTTTGTGTGGTGGAACTCACCGACGTAAATATATTCCTCGTCGCAGAAGACGTAGGACGCCGCATTGTTTACAGGAACACCCGAGCCTATATCAAGAATATCGCCATCCTTCGCCGCAAGAATATCTCTGATATTTAAGAGATAGAGCTTTGAGCCGTTTGCAATATAAACCGTGTCGCCGGATGTAGCCATACCTCCTGCGTGTCCTGTATAGACCTTGCCGTTACGCTCAAGCTTTACGTGGTAGGACTGGTCGGTCTCAATATCAACAACGTAGATTCTGCTGTTAGTCTTGTCGTCCATATAGCCGCAAACCATAATAACGCCGTTTTCCTCAGAAACGCAAATGCCCTGACAAACGAAGCCGTCACCAAGTCCCGGATTAGTAGCGATATCGCTTTCCATCGAGTAATACTCGCTATACATCACGAATTTTGCAATGTTAAGTCCGCCCCAAATGAGCAGGACAAGCGCCAGCACCGCCGCTACGAGAATGCCTATCACCTTGCCTAAAAATTTAAGTACCGTTTTCATAAAAATCTCCTATTAATATATTTATACTAATAATTGTTAACTTTAATTTACTTTTCACTGTTTTTATCCCACTTTTCAAGTGCATCTTCAATTGCGGGGGTTATGGTTTCTGTAAAAACACGGTAGCCTTCTTCGGTCTGGTGACCACCGTCGGTAGTGTATTCCGCGTAGATTTCACCCGTCTCGAGATTGAGCTGGGCAGAGTAGAGATCAACGTAAATGCAATCGTGCTTTTGCGCCAGCAGCTTTATCTTGACATTGTTATAGCAAGCAAGCTGATTGTTCTTGCCCCAATGCTCGCCTCCCATAGCCGTCAAAGATATAAGAATTATTTCGGTGTTCGGCATATTTTCCTTCATCGAAATAATAATCTGCTCGTAGTTTTCGAACATAGAATCCATGTTATTTGCGCCGATAAGCATAACCACGACCTTTGGCTGAATGTCGTACACCGAAACCTCAAGCCTTTCTTCAAGCCTGAATGTGGTGTCGCCACCGATGCCACGGTTAGTCACCTTATAATCGGGGTAATGCCTTACAACGTCATACATATCGGTAAGACTGTCA
>JAZRHO010000052.1:0-6660 GCA_045644805.1 Eubacteriales bacterium
GTTTGAGTCCCTTATTAAATTACACTACTCTCAAACCTCAAATCAAAATTCAAGAAACAATACTACGAATTGTTGAAAGTAGTGCGCGGGAACAAGCGTAAGTATATTATACAACAAAGAAATTGAAAAATCAAGTCAAAATTCGCATAAATCTTCGTCAACTGTGTATCTTTTTGTGTTTTTTAATATTGGAAATGAATAGCTCTCA
This sequence comes from Eubacteriales bacterium, assembly GCA_045644805.1. GTDB lineage: Bacteria > Bacillota > Clostridia > Oscillospirales > CAG-272 > UBA1740. The sequence goes on from JAZRHO010000052.1 coordinate 209, forward strand.
AGTAAAAGTAATTTGAAATCGTGCAGACAGGCACTTTCAACAAAGTAAGTTATTTCTTCATCTGAAAAATACGTTCTCATATTTACCATTATGAAGAGCCGCTCGCGATCAAGCTCTCGCACCAACTCCATATATGCGAAGATTTTTTCAAGAGAATTCTGGTTTTCAGCTTCAATTTCAGGGGAGAGCGCGCGAATAATCGCGTTTACGGATAGCTTCTGACACGAAATTTCGAATGGTAACGGGGCTGCAAGGGTGTGTATGTAAGTTTCTAAATTACTGAGAATATCACGTGTTTTCATATAGTTTTCCGCTTGTAACGCCTCTTGTTCAAGTGTTGCATACAGCTTTGTCAGCAGGTGCTTTCTGTTAAGCTGAAATGGCGCAAACTGTACGGTGACGTCAGCGTACTTGCCGAATTCTACAGGCTTATTTGAAATTGATAGTACGAATTTGCCTTTTTGTCCATCTGCTTGCAGCATCAAGCTATTTACCATTTCGTAAAACAACCGTTTGTTTTCGATTACCAATTCGTTAACGAAGCCCTCTTGAAACGTCAGGATGTGTCCGATGTTTTCATATATAAGCTTCACAGTATTATCAACCTTTCATCGCTTTCTATAACCTCACCGCGGTGCTCGCCCGTAATATACTCCATACCTGCAAACTGCTTTTCGGTTACTGTCATTACTTGGACTATGCCATCGGACGGGCGGTTTTTGCGTAGCAAGTCCACAACAGCCTTTCCGGCACCGGGCGTCAGGAGCATACGGCAATATACGGACTCCTGCATCATCAGAAATCCGTTTTGTATAAGCAACTTGTGAAAACGCCTGTATTCTCTTTTGTTTTCAAGTGTTTCCGTGGGTAAATCAAAAAAGACCAATACTCTCATAAATCTGTAACTCATATCGAATAAAACTGTATCAGCGAAAGATCGCTTTCGTTAAGCGCGTCAAAAATACTTCTGCAATAATACTTGATTGCGTTCAGTACCGTTTGTCTTGTTTGATTGATAGTAACTGTCTCGTTCAGCACATTTACGATAAAATGCTTTTCATTGCTTGAAAATTCTGTGAAGCTCATGGCTTTTACCTTGCGGTCTATCAATATCCGAAACGGCTCCATAAGATCACAGCTCAGGTTGAAATGATTGAACATATTGTCGTGAAAAACTCCAAGCTGTGTCAGATATCCGTGAGCGACGATTTCACGATTGAATGCGGAAAGTATAATGCTATATCCGTAATTAAGCGCGGCGTTGGTCAGATTTTCCTCGCTTCTGGTAAAATCCATCCCGAATAGCGCGTTGAAATATACCTTTGCCGCGTGACCTTCGCGATTAGTGGCATCGTGAGGCTCAATACTGAAAAGGTAGGAGCGTAAAAGAGCTGCTTCATTACTCTTTTTTAACTCCTCAAGATACTCCGCCTGCTTGCGGATCTTCTCAGCTACAATATCTGCCCAGATTGCGCCCTTGATCTGCTCAGACCATAAAATCTGAGCTTTGATTTTTCGTGAGCAATCATAGGAGTTGTAATAAGGTACGAGCTCGGCGGTAGGCGTACGCTTCGCATCGCAGAAGATTACCCGAATCTTTTTTTCAGTCAACGCCTCAAGCAGACATCCAGTGAGCGATACGGCGGGATTTTCGATGAGCAATATGGCGATCTCTTCGAGGAAAATCTTTTTTGTTTCCTCTGAACGTATCACCATAAAGCCCATCTTGTAATCCAGCTTGCATCGGGATGCTATAACAACTGTTCTCCAACTCATAAGAGGTCAAGAAGATTTATTGAAGCAGTTTCAAAAAGTCCGGAAGCGGATTGATCGATTATACGAACGTCGGTATAATTCTTTTTCCAGTTGGAAAGGTTTATAGACACCGCGGCAATTCCGGAGTTCGGGCTTTCTGTCAAGTGTTGCAGATTAGCTTGTTTTATTCTTCCCAATATTCCTTGGATTTGAAGTAATATATCCGTCTGTTTGAAAATATTAAGTGAATTAAAGTCAGAAACACGCTTTTTCAGTTTTTCTATCAATCCGGAGATTCCGGGGCGTTTGTTATACGGCCAATTTGAAAGCTTTTTAATATAGTGGTCGTACAAGCGTTCGTTTTCTTCTTTTGAAATATCGTCATAATCTTTGTCCCAGTTAAGCTTTTCGTTCTTTTTGTGTTTTTCAGCGAAAGACTCTAATTTTTTGATGTAAGCTTCGAATTCTGCGCTTGTCATAAGAGGCATCATATTCATTAAGCCTACCATAGATACTCCGGCTTTTCCTCTTATACAGAAACGCGCGCCATCGAAAGAAAGCATCGAAAATATCTTGATTATACGTCTGTTTAACAGAATTTCGATATCTGTAGCCTTAGCGTCGAGCTCCTGTGATACATAATGCATCGCGTAATCCGAGTCTGCTAAGAATTGTTTCATATGGAGCAGCTTTAACGGAACAAGCGAGAGCTCTGTTTTTTTACCAATCCGGTATCTGGTTAATATGAAGCCCGAAACGGTGGCATTATCGTATCCGCCGTAAATATCCGTTGGCATTCCTTTTTTGCGGGGCACAAGTCCTTCGGCAGCGGAAAGCGGGTTCTGATCGAAAAATCCACCGTTTTGTCCCGAGTGCTTGCAATAAGAATACATCGTTATGTGCGCGGTGTTTTTACGTGCGATTTTTACCACACGGTTCTTATCGGTTGCGCCGTTCCATATCTTTTTTCCGTTGCAGAATACGGGGCGGTTAAATACTATCTCAGGCTTTGGATTGTTAGTCTCATCAGTACGCCAGAACTGTCGGCTGAATTTGTGATGCCACACGTTTCCGACTACTATATTGAGATACGCGTCCTTCGCGTGGTGAAGGTCGTTTACGGCGCGGGATTTCGGCAAATCGAAATCCTGACGGAAATCGGATACAAGTCCCGCCTTTACGTAAACGATTTCCGTTTCGGGATAAATCACCTTCAAAAGAGATGCTACTGCTTTTGTCGATTGGCGGGTTTCGACCAGCTGGCGGTTGATAAATTCAAATTTTTCCTCGTCGGTAAAGGGCGTGGTACGCATCAACCTTTTGAGCTTTTCGTCACTTAAGAGCTTGCTTCCTTCGATGGAGATGCTGTTCAGGTATCTCCAATACGGTTGCATTTTTTCGATAACATCGCTTGAAACGAGACCGTCGCCCTTGCGTTCATTTTCTGTGGAGTCTACAAGCACCAGGTTGTTTACAATGCTGTCGTCTTTAACGAAGCAACGAGGTCTTATGTGATCTATATTATATTTTCCGTTGCCGCTGAGGATGTCATTGAAATCTATCGGCTTTCCGCTGTAGAGGCATTTTCCAAGCTGGATAAAGTAGAGGAAAAGCTTATCGCTCTGAAGCTTTGTATGCGCTGTATCACCGAGGTCATCAAGCAGCTTTTTCAACGACCTGATTTCCTCGCGATCAACCTTTTTATACAGCTCAAGAATCCGGTCAAGTCTTGATGAGGTTCTTTTGCCTTTTTGAGCGCTGTCCACATCTCTTGCCATTTCAATAAAGATCGTCCGAGGAGCCTTTCCTTGTACCTTTACTATATCTCCGAGAATGTCTAACGTGCGGATTATGGGACGTTTTACGGCGTTGGATACGTACAGTTCATCCAGCATAGCGGAAACACCTTTGCGTTCAGCGGCATAGTAATCTCTTACAAGCTTTTCAATTTCTTCGCCAAAGGCAAAGCCGTATTTATCGGAACAAAGCTCCATAAAGTTGTAGTTGGTTTCCCACAATGCGCGAATTATAGTCAGGACCTCTCCTGTTTTCGGATTTACGCTTTCAATACCGCGCAGAAGCTTTCCGGAAAGTCTGCCGAATTCCTTGAATTTTAATCCTGCGATATACTTGATTTCGCTTTCGGGAAGATTCGGGAAGCTTTTGCGGAGCCAATCGGTATATCTGTGCTTATCCTCTGAACAGGTGGCGCGCATAATGATATCTTCCGCCTCGGAATACGTGAGCAGACCGCCGCTGATAAGTCTTCGGAATGCTCTGAAGGGTTTCAGCGAGGATTTAACGGTAATATCCAGTCCCGAAAGAATGTCTTCGTGCTTCATATAACCGTTGGCTTCAAGATGCTGTCTGATTCGTTTGGGTGTGACCTTATCCTGCTGCAAAAACAGATCTTCATATATCCCCTGCTTAACGGGGACGGGAATTTCGTTTCCGTTTATCTTGATATTGTTAATCTCGTTGAGTACCTCAAAAGCGCAATAAACAAGCGAGTTTTTAGGTAAGACGTCCTCGCCCGGAAGATAGGTGCAGGAATTGGTCATACGGCGGATAAATTCTTCCTCACTTGCGTCAAGGTCAACCTTTTGGTCGAAATTCCAGGGATAAATTTTACCCTCAGCCTTACGAACCATCCAATGGTTGAGCTTCGGTGAGCTTTTTTCTCTCAGAGGACCGACGTAATAAGGAACTCTGAATTCAAATACCGAAAGAATTTTTTCCGCGCCCGTAATACCGTCTTCATCCGCTTCTCGCAGGAAGGGGAGATATCCTTTGGCATTTTCAAGAATCATATTTAATTCATACCAATAGAGCTGATACGGAATTACGCGGTTATCTCCGTCGACTTGCTTCCGTAAAAAATCGTTTACTTCGAGGCGTGAGAGCATAGCCTGATACTCTGCCGCATCCTCGCTGTCGGGCGTGATATCCTTTACGACGGAGAGAATATATTTACAGAGCGCATCTCTGTCGGTTGAGCGGTTTACCTTAACGGATTCGTTTGCCGTTTGGTTTTTTCCTATATATGCAACGTAGTTGTTTGATACGGTCTTTGAACGGAAGACTTCATTATACTTTTCTTGAGCGTATTTATTTATCAGTCTCTTGAGTTGGAGTAAATCTCTTTTATGTTGTTCATAGACGTTTTTCTTTGCTTCGGAGATCGAATTATTACCATTCAGAATATCAACTAACACAGCCCAGTCGAAAACTGCTTTCAGTGCGGAAATCAGCTCTGCGTCGTCACCGATACTCTGCATAACGCTGGCAAGCTTTTCGTCATCCATATTGAGAGATACGGATTTTTCATCCAGTTCATCGTATTCGGGCTTATCAAATAAATCCTTGAGATTTACCTTGCCGCCGCAGAGAAGCTTGATTACCGAATCGTAGTTATATTCGTAAGTATCATTGACGGCTTTGGGCGTTTTGCTGCCCTTGAATAAAACCTCTGAGAGCAGCTTCGTTTTTTTAGTTACGCCCAGCTTGGTTTTCAGCGCTTCTTCTATTTCGGCAGGCTCGGCTGCCCACGGGAGAGCATAGCCGCCGTCTCGTGTGATATGGCTCGTGAGCTTGTTGTAAACCTCGGTGAAAGCTGTGACCTCGTTCACTTTATGCTTGTCCACCTCGCTGAGAAAATGCCCTCTGTGGGCGATAAGCCAGGCGCAGGCGATATACACGAGTCTCGCGTCGTGTGGCTCACTGCTTTTCATAAGCTTATCGATGAGGTGATGGATTGTGGGATAGGCATTGACGTATGCCTTTTGCTCCGCGTAGGTGCCGAAAAGCCGCACCTTCTGCTCATCGTTTTCAGGGTAAAGATAGCTTTCTTTTATACGCTTGAAAAACTCTGTATCTACCGAGGCTATGGCAGGGGCAAACAGCTCCATAAGTAACTGTATTCGTTGCTGTCTGCGTTTAAGACGTCTTCGCGCAACGCGGAAGCCTCTGCGCTTAACCGCAAGCTCGGCAGCGTCAAAAAGAGTGGCTCCCCACATTGGCTCTCCCTTGAATTTGCAAAGGTTATATTGCTCGTCGGTCACAGCATATCCTACCGAATCCGTTCCGATATCCAATCCGACGTAATAATTTTCATTTTTCATATTGACAAACACTCCTTTTTGTGATATAATTCAAGCGTAGTTTATATCCCTTATAAATTACACTACGAGTTCAAATAAAAGAATTCTCAAATCGTCGGCGTCGCCGATCGCACAGCGTGTGCCGTGAAAGACCTCCTCGGAGGTCTTTTTTCGTTACGTCGCGATTACCTTAAGGGTTACTTTATTATAGCAAATATTATGCTCTTTGTCAATTACTGATAAATAATAATACAAAGAATTTACGGGAGGCTCTCATTTAATCAAGCACTGAGTTATGATAAGCTCTTTTAATTCGGTTTGCGCTTAAATTTTCACTTGACAATTTTGCGGATTTGTGATAGAATAGAATAAAATAAAGAAAAGGAGAACCCCAAAATGAATTGGGAAGAACTTTTGAATACCGTTCTTAAATGGACGATGTCTGCCGGCGTAAAAATACTTATAGCGCTTCTGGTTATGTTCGTTTCGTTCAAGATTGTAAATTTTGTAAGCCGCAAGATTGAAAAAACTGCTGAAAAGAAAAACGCTGATAAAACCATTATGCGTACCGTGGCGTATGTTTTCAGAATAGGTCTC
>JAZRHO010000053.1:0-38257 GCA_045644805.1 Eubacteriales bacterium
AGATAAAGTCAAGTATTATGACTAAAAAATAAATTAAAAGGAGAAAAATTCATAATAATCTGCATCTTCTTTAGCGCAGTCGAAGCCTTTTATTTTCGAGTGCTTGCTTGCAAACAGATGGGCACGAATCATATTTAACAAAAACAGACGGCTATCCTATTGGATAGCCGTGTAAATTATCATAATGATATTATGCGCCCAAAGCGCCGCCGCCAACTATAACCGCAACTGCAGCTACAGCAACTACAACAAGGGCAATAATTACCTTCTTGAGCTTTCTGCGACGTGCATACTTGCGAGCCTTGCGAAGATAAGCAGAAATGGGATCCTTCTTGCGTTTCAAAGTCTTGTTAAACTTCTTGATCCACTTAAGGTCAGCCTTAGTGAGGATCTTGTTCTTCTTAACAGCCTTTGCGTCGTGAGCCAATACATTTCTGATATTTCTGAATCTATTGAGTGCGTCGAGCACTTCGTCACGCTTGGGAGCAAATCTTGCGCTTTCGAGACGGTTTATGTACTCTGTAACGCCTCCTGCTTTAACACCAAGTCTATCGCAGCATCTGCTGTCAAGTTCCACATAGAGTTTAAGGAACTTCTTGTTGATCTTCTTGCTCATTATCATTCCCACCTTTCTTAGATTATGCGCTGTTGTAATATATTATAAACTATTTTTTTTTAATTTGCAATAGGTTTTAGAAAAAAATACAGATATTTATTAAAAAAAAATTCAACATTGTGTTAAAAAAGTAAAAAAATTAGAAAAGTACTTTATTTTTTCGTTTTTTTGGTGTATATTATATTTGTCAGAGATTAAAGGAGTAGTTTTTTTATGCAAGTTATAAATATTGTGAACGTAATTTTTGCTGCGCTCTTCGTTTTATGCTACGCTTTTCAAATAGTTTACGTATTTGTGCCTATTGTAAAAAGGATGCCGAAGCATAAGAAGAGTGAATTACATAAATATGCTGTAATGATATGCGCGAGAAACGAGGAAGACGTTATAGGCGATCTAGTTTCAAGCATAAGAAGTCAAGACTATCCTTCGGACCTTATAGATATAGTGTTGGTAGCCGATAACTGTACAGACAGAACTGCAGAGATAGGAAGAGAGCTCGGACTTACTGTATATGAGAGATTTAATGATGAGCATATAGGTAAGGGTTACGCTCTCAACTATGGCCTTTCTTGTCTCGATAACGATTTTGGAGAAGATTTTTACGATGCGTTTATCGTGTTTGATGCAGATAATATTCTTACGGAAAATTTTGTCACGGAAATAAACAAAACCTTCTCCGACGGTTACGAGGTAGTAACCTGTTACAGAAACGCGAAGAATTACGGTGACAGTTGGCTTTCGGCAGGGTCAGGTCTTTGGTTTATAAGAGAATCAAAATATCTCAACGGCTCAAGAATGCGCATCGGTGCGTGCCCCCAGGTGTCGGGTACCGGATTTTTATTTTCGAATTCCATCAAAAAGGAAAACGGCGGATGGCCCTTCCATACAATGACCGAGGATTACGAGTTTACCTGCGACAGCGTGTTGAAGGGGAAGAAATTCGGATATTGCGAGGAAGCAAGATTTTACGATGAGCAGGTTTCGTCTTTTGGACAAGCATGGAATCAGCGTCTGCGTTGGTGCAAGGGCGGTATTCAGTCATTCGTAAAATATTGGAAAGGCTTGCTCAAAGGATTGTTTTCCAAAAACTTTGTAGCCTGTTACGATTTGGCGATGAGTATTGCTCCGGCGTACTTTATATCTATTGCCGTATGTCTTTTTAACTTTGTCGGTGCAGCCGTGCTTATTGCAACCGGATATGATGTTTTAAAAGCTCTTACCCCAATGATTGTAATGCTTATTGGAGCATATCTCCTTCTGCTTACTCAAAGCTTTGCGGCAACGCTGAGCGAATGGAAGCATATAAGAGCTACTGCGTTTAAGAAGATCCTTTATATGTTTACATTCCCGGTATATATACTTAGCTTTATTCCTTGCGCGTTTGTTGCTACATTTAAACGAAATGTGAGGTGGACGCCTATAAAGCACACCTCTGTTGACGAGCAAACAGCAAGCGAAATGAATAAAAAAGACGAAAATTAAAAACAAAAAGCAAGCGTTTTGTAGCCTTTAGTTGGCAAAACGCTTGCTTTTTTACTGTAATAAAGAAAATTAAAGCAATCTGATTCCGGCTTTTTTGCAGCCCTCGATCGTTTCTTTATCCCATATTGAGGATTGAACTTCGCCGATGTGAGCAGAGCCGAGCATAAGCATGCAAAGTCTTGATTGACCTATTCCGCCGCCTATTGTCAGAGGGAGCTTTCCTTCAAGAAGCATTTTGTGGAAGGGGAGCGATCTGCGCTCCTCGCATTCCGAGAGCTTAAGCTGCATATCAAGACTTTTTTCGTCAACGCGTATTCCCATTGAAGAAATCTCAAATGCTCGATCAAGAACCTCGTTGTAAAAGAGAATATCTCCGTTGAGCGACCAGTCGTCGTAGTCCGGCGCGCGCTTGTCGTGAGGCTTGCCGTCTGACAGCTTCGCACCTATACCGATAATTAACACGGTACCGTACTTCTTTGTTATTTCATATTCACGCTCCTTTGCGTTAAGCGTGGGATATAGGTCGAGAAGCTCTTGAGAATCAATAACTTTAACCTCGCGATTAAGCTTTGTGTTCAGCACCGGAAAATCAACCTTCAAAAGGTCGTTTGTATCGCAAATGGCGCAAACTATTTTGTTAACCGTATCAACAAGATACTCGCGCGTTCTGTCTTCTTTTGTGATAACGCGCTCCCAATCCCATTGGTCGACGTATATGGAGTGTATGTTGTCAAGATCTTCATCGCGCCGTATTGCGTTCATATCTGTATAAAGACCGTTTCCAACGTAAAAACGGTATTCCTTAAGCGCCATTCTTTTCCACTTGGCAAGTGAATGAACTACCTGTGCCGATTCACCGACTGCCGGTATATCGAATGATACGGGACGCTCTGTTCCGGATAGATTATCGTTAAGGCCCGATGCTTCGGTGACAAACAAGGGCGCGGAAACACGCTTTAAATGCAATGACATTGCAAGTCTGTCCTGAAACGTTCTTTTAATGAAGGATATTGCCTTTTGAGTATCGTAAACGTCAAGCTTTGGGGCATAGCCCTCTGGAATGTATAGAGAATTCATGATTTTTCCTTAAGTTTGTGTAGTTATTTGAGATATTTCGCAGCTTGCTCCGCTGGAATTTCGGTTATTGTTTCAATAATTGCCTGTTTATACACATCATCTATGGTTCCGGATGAAGCGTCGGCGTACTTTACGGTTTTTCTTGTTATTTTATCAACAACAGATAAGCCTGATATAACATATCCGAATGCTGCGTAATTTTTATCAAGGAATACAGAGTCGGCATTGCAAATAAAGAATTGGCTTGAAGCGGAGTCGTATGAGTCGCTTGAGCGTGCCATAGATATAACGCCTCTTATGTGAGAGATGTCGTTTTCATGTCCGTTTGCATCAAATTCGCCTTTAATTTTGTTGCTTGATCCGCCGAGCCCGTTAGCCAATGGATCTCCGCCTTGAATCATAAAGTTTTCCATTACTCTATGGAAGGTCAGACCGTCGTAAAATCCGCTGCTCGCAAGATTTAAAAAGTTTTCTACGGTTATGGGTGCTGTAGTCGCATCAAGCAGAAGAACAATATCACCGTAATCCTTTACCACAATCTTTACGTAGTGAATATCTCTTCCGGCGGTATCACGGGTTTCAAGATATTCGCACGCCTCGGTACGAAGCGCAAACGCAAGCACTATTGAAAGAACGATAGCTAAAACGACGAGTGCGGCAACTGCCGATGTTATAATGTTTTTCTTTCTCTTTTCCGCTGCGATTCTTTGCTTTTCCGCCAGCTCTTTTTCAGCGCGTTTTGCTTTGGCGGCTTCGCGTCTTTCCTGAATAGCGGCTCTTTCTTCTGCGGTTAAAACTCTTTTATTTTGTTTCTTTCCCATATCTGTTTATTTCCTTTGAAATTGTTTTAAATAAATTGGCACACGAAAATTTCTAACATTTTATATCCGGAAACTCCGCCTGATTTTGATTCGGCATCGAGGTCTCTGAGTCTTGAAGATGCGGAGGAAAGCTTTTGTAGTCCCCACTTTTTCGCTGAATTTATGCAAATTTTTATTTTATACTGATTCCAACCCAGTATGCTTTCTATATCTTTTGCGTCCTTGCCTTCTTCAAGCATGTGCGCAACCGTTACAAGCTCCGCAAATGTCTTTGAAAGCGTTGCAAGAACAGCGCCTGCCTCCATTCTTCTTCCCGACATATCAGCGAGAGCTAAAAATGCTTTTTCTTTGTTTTTATCGGTTATGGCGCTTGATAGTGCGAATGCGTCGCATTCAAGTGTGGCAGAGGCGACAAAATCTACCTCTTTTTTTGTTATGGTCGCGAGCGTGTTGGCTTTTGCATAAGCAGAAAGCTTTTCTACTTCATTTTTTAAAATCTCCATGGAGTGCCCCGAACGGAAGATGAGAGCGGCCAAAGTGTCGTTATCGGCAAAAATACCCTCCGAATCAAAATGTCGTTTGAGCCAACTTATAAGCTGGGCATCGGTGGATTTTTCAAAATTAACTACATTATAAGTCCTTGCAAATCTCGATGCAAGCTTTGAGGGACGTTTTGCTGTTCCCGGTGCAAAGCCTTCCGCATCCGAGAACAGGACAAGCGTTGCATACGGATATTCACTGAGGGAGAGCGCAAGCTCTTCGAGAGCTTTTTTCTCTGATTCGCTAAAATGCTCGATATCAGGGTAACGCCATTCTATCAGCTTTGCATCAGCCATCATTGGCGGCGACTTGATTGCTTCTGCTATTTCAGATATACTTATGTCAGTTCCGTCAAAAACGACTCTGTTAAAAAGCGAAAACGCCTCGTCATGACAACATAACTTTACAATTTCGGCCAAATAGTGTTTTTTTAGATAATCTTCGTCACCGCAAAAAATGTATGCACCGGATATGCTCTGGGATTTGATTTTATTTCTCAGTTCTGTTACTGTCATTTTTTATTTGCCTCGCTTGCCGTTATCTTCATACGGCAACGCTTTGAGGCTCCCCCCACGGTCATATCGTATAAAATATCAATAGATCCGCCGCTTTCCGTAAATGAGTTCTTAAGCCTTTTTGTTTTAACGCTGATATCGAATTTATACGGAGCGATCTCATAAATACCGCTATAAGTTTTACCCTCTTCAAAAACGAGCACCGAGCATATAGCGCCCATTCGGCTTACTGTAACGGTTTTGCTTTTAACTTTAATATCACAAAAAACCTTGCCGCCTTCACTGCTTTCTTCGTAAGAAACAAAAATTTCGTTTCCCGAAACCCGAATTAAAGCACTGTGCTCTGAATCGTTTATCTCCGGCGCGCCGCTTGAAAGTCCGAATTCTTCAAGGTTATCAATATGTGAGTGAATATTGAGCTTTATATTCTTGGTGTTTGACATAAAAACTCCGTTTCGGGTAAATTTAAAATAGGTTGCATTCATCTCTACCAAAAAAAGACGAATGCAACCCAATCCTTTTTAAATGTTACCCTTCTTTTTTTTATTATATTCGCTGCGAGGGTTAATGAATTCGCGCCAATTAAGGCTCCCGTTATCAAGCGCGATAATAACAGCTTCTGCGGTTGCAATGTTCGTAGCAAGCGGCACACTGTAAATATCGCAAAGACGGAGAAGTGTGCTTTCCGCTTCGCTTACTTCCTTTGCAGGATCGGTGCTGCGGAAATAAAAAACTATATCAATTTCATTGAATGAAATTCTTGAGGCTATCTGCTCCATTCCTCCGGAATGGCCAACCAAAAAGGTTTCGATGTCAAGTCCGGTAGCTTCGGAGATGAATTTTCCCGTTGTGTGCGTGGCACACAAATGGTGGCGGCTGAGAATTCCGCAATAGGCTGTACAGAATTGTGCCATCAATTCTTTTTTGTTGTCATCTGCGATGATTGCAATATCCATATAAAACCTCCTTGCATTTTGTATGCCATATATTTTAATACTATGAAAGTGATTATATCACTAAATTGATTTTTTGTCAATCGGTATGTGTGATTTTTTTGGTGTTTTTTTCTTACAAACAACAAGGTTTTGGAGAGTTTATAGAATTATATACCGCTTAGATGTAAAAAATATACAAAAAAATAAAAATAGGCATTGCAAAATTTTGATGTGTGATGTATAATATTTTCGTTAAATAACTGATAGGACGGATAAAATAATGAAAACATTCAGAAAAATAGGTGTTTTAACCTCCGGTGGTGACGCTCCCGGAATGAATGCGGCTATAAGATCGGTTGTAAGAGCCGCGCTTTCTAACGGAGTTGAGGTTGTCGGTATTATGAGAGGTTATTCGGGGCTTATTGACGGAGAAGTAATGCCTCTTGCTATAAGAGATGTTTCAAACGTAATAAATAAAGGCGGCACTGTGCTTTATACCGACAGATGCCCTGAAATGCTTACCGAGGAAGGAAAGCAGAGGGTTGTTGCAACATGCCGTGAGCTTGGTATAGACGGTCTTGTCGTTATAGGAGGAGACGGAACTTTCAGAGGAGCGACAGAGCTTACCTTACGCGGCATTCCTTGCGTAGGTATTCCTGGAACTATAGATAATGATGTTTCTTCGACTGATAATACAATTGGATACGATACTGCAATGAACACGGTTATCGACCTTATCGACAAGCTCCGCGATACCTGCGAATCCCACGCAAGATGCAACGTGGTTGAGGTTATGGGACGCGATGCCGGAGATATCGCGCTTAACACTGCGATTGCGTCAGGCGCTACCGCGGTTGCTATCCCTGAATTCCAGTTTGATGAAGAAGCGCTGTTTGCGAAGATACTTAATTCAAGAAAACTCGGAAAGCGTAACTTTATAATCATTATTTCCGAGGGACTTGGCGCGGATTATGCTCCGATGCTGGCTGCAAGAATTCAGGAAAAGACCGGAGTCGAGACAAAGTTTGCGAGATTTGCTCATATTGTACGAGGCGGAAATCCTACTTTGCGTGACAGAGTGCTCGCTACAAAAATGGGCACGTATGCGGTCGATATGCTTCTTGCGGGTAAGTCAAATATCGTTATTTGCGAAAGAAACGGAAGCATAGTTGCGGGAGATATAGATTATGCTCTTAAGCTTGACAGAATGTACAAGGGTAAGCTTCAGCCGGGCGATCTTGATGAATTCTCTCCCGAAACGATTGAAGCAATGAAGCGCGAATGCGACGAGCGCCGCGTGGAAATGAAGAATCTTTATGAAATCCAAAACAGAATAAATCTTTAATAAAAGAGACAAAACAGGTTGTAGCAATCAAAATAGTAAAAAACCAAGCGGAGATGTGAGAGTCAGAGCATCTTTGCTTGGTTTTTTATTTGAAAATATTGATTTAATGTTAGTGATATGAGTTTTTATGAATTTTTGGGGTTATTCGTTCGGATAAATACCCTCTGCCTCAAAGCAGTACAAATTACCGTAACTCCAGTTGTAAGTGCTGCTCATAAGCTTGCGGTCAAAGGTGAGCCAAAAGTAACGGCGGCGTGTTCCAAAGTCAATAGGCATTACCGTACCCCAGCCGCGGAAGCCTCCGTCGGGATAATCTGCGTTAAGATTTGTAAAGGTATCGAATTTGCCCCATTCGTAAACGCGGTAGCTTGACGTGGATGTAAAATCATTTCCGCAGACAAAGTATAGTTTGTCCTCAAGCCTTACAATAGATCCTCCCGTCTCGTCACCTGCAGGTCCCTGACCTATGAATTCATATCCTGAATCGGGTTTGTCTGATTCAAAGAAGCAGTACTGATATTTGTTTGTTTCTTCAATTACGCGGCAAAGTGCCAAGAGCCACTTTCCTCGTTTTTCGTCATATATGAAGTCGGGATCCTCGTCGCCCTTCTTACCGAGTAATTTTCGGTCGTCCAGATTTTCTGCGGTCATCATCGGCAAGGGCTTAACGTCAACGACGTTTATTCCGTATCGAACATCTGCCGTGAATGTAGCATAAGCGGGAACGTGACCCGCGGCAGCGCATCTTTGCCAAAGATGCCATCTCTTCTCTCGTCTGTCAAATACGTAAGCTGTGGCAACGTCTCCGTGAATAAAGCCGTCTCCTACACTGTAGAAAATTGCGCCTGTCATTTGGAAATCTGCCGTTCCGGGTATCCATGAGAGAACACCTTGATATCCGCCTGATTCCATCCTTACGCTGAAAGCAATAAAAATTCTTCCGTTTTCTATTATGATGTCGCCGTTTTCATATCTGAACGGTCTTACGTCCGCCTGACCTATACCGCAGTCCACGTAAGACTCGGCAGACTCGAGTGTTATATTTCCCGAAAGCTTTATATGCGTCTTAGCTCTTTGGTAGAAGCTTTCGCGGCATGAGTCTTTAAACGAAGGAACGCTTACGCTTGCGATGAATTCTATATTCTTGTCTTCGCCTATGTAAAGATCGAAAAATCCTGGACGGGCGGTAGCTATAAGAGAGAATGAGTTCGGCATTTCCCGTTCAAGTAAAATTCTCTCTTCTCCGTCGTTATGGGAAACAACTATTGCAGATTCCCATGCGCCTCTTTCAAACGTGATTTCCGCTCTCACATCAGGCGCTGCAAAAACAAAGCCTGCCGTTCCGTTTGAGTGCAGTATATCCATTCTATAAGTAGCAAACGGGAAAAAGGATGACATTAACCGTTCAATGCTGCCGTTTTTCGATAAAACCGTATAAGCTGCGCCCGCAACTCTTTCAGTTACATCACCGACAGATGAAATTATCGGATAAAGATCTCCTCTGACAGTGTTTGTGAAGTCGGATGTAAACGTCATCGATGATAGCGGTACCTTTAAATTCTTGCGTAAATTCAAAGAAAACTTGCGTCTGAATATCATATCTGAAAAATTCATTGGAATTCCCCTCCGTGGTCGGTTGTGATACGATTAAAATATAAAAGCGAATACGACGCTTTCTGCTTCGGAAGCGGCTTCGTTTGCGATTTGTGCTTTTTGATTGTATTCCTTCTCGGTTTTTTTAAGATCGCTAAGAGCGGAGCTTACGCCATCCGTTGTTTGATCTATCCCTTTGAGAGCTTCATAAGCTGCCATGACTCCTGCGGGAACGTTCTCTGCCAGAGATATATTCCTCACTGCAATAATGAACGGAGCGGCCTCGAGCAGGCGTGCAGCGAGAAACTTTTCGGTTTTTTTGATATTTTCATCAGCTTCATCAAGTCCGGGATAGTCTTCAATTGTAATATTGGCTTTCAAACGCTTAGCCTCGGTGAGTATGTAATTTGCATCGTAATAAGTATTTGCCTCTGCCGCCGCAGCAGCTTTTTCTATGTACATTTCGCAAAGACCTTCCGGCTCACTGAGCGTTTTGCATAAATTCGAGTAAGTCGTTTTCGCAGATTGAACCCCCACATAGTCGGAATCTATCTTATTTATCAATTCTTCTGCTTTGATAAGATTTGCTTTTATAGTAGGATAATCTTCGGCCTCATTTGCTGCCTCGACGTACTGAATAAACTCAATGCAGTAAGCAACCTTTTGTTCGATTATTTCTTTTGAATCCATGTATTTTTCGTAATGTTCGGCAATTATCTCGTCTTCGGACGAGCCACCCTCATCGGTATAAACTTGCCAAAGATTTTCGGCAAGTTCAAGATAAGTTTCCTGCTCTTCAAGGTTTGTTGTGCTTTCGATAAGCTCTACCGCTTCAATAAAGCTTTGCGCTGTTTCTTCTATGGCTGCAAAAATTGTAATAGTAAGCGCGGCAAGGGCAAGAGTTACCGCAAGGATAACAGATATTAATCTGAATGTTTTTTGCGATTTTTTCATGTTTCGGATCTCCTTGTTTTTGTGAACGCACTGCTCTTAATCTATATTATATATTTTGCCGCGCTTTTTTTCAATTGACAATTGGTACAAAATTTAAAATATTTTTTTGTTATTTATTGCTTTTGCTGCAATCAAAGTCATTTTTACGGAATCTGAAGAAATGCCTGAGCATTGCTTTTCCGTTAAAAGGAATGAGCGGATAAAGGTAGCCTCTGATTCCACCGACGGTGGAATTTGTGGCAACAAACACACAGAACAAAACGCATCCTATCAAAAATCCCCATATTCCGAGGAAATAAACAAGTGCGAGTATCATCATGCGCATGAATTTAAAAGCATAACCCAGCTCGTGGTTTTGCTGCGCAAAATTTGCGATGGCAACGCACGCCATATAGAAGATAACGTCTTCCGAAAACCAACCTATACCAACCGCAAAATCACCGAGTATAAGCGCACCCACAACGGAGAGGGAATTTGAAAGAATGTCGGGCGTGTTCATTGACGCGAGCTTAAGTCCGTCAAGAGCAAGCTCGGCTATAAAGAGCTGGAGAATTATAGGAAGAGCACCGGGCTCATCGGGAATAAGAAATTTCAGTCCATCAGGCAGAGAAACGCCGTATTCAACCGCCAGATACCATAACGGTGTTGATATCACCGAGAGTATGAGTATAACAATTCTGATTATACGAAGATATGAGCCTGTAAGAGGGGGAAATGAATAATCGTCTGCCTCTTCCGTAAAATCAAAAATTGCGGTTGGAAGTATCATTACCTCCGGGGACGTGTCACAAAATACAAGTATATTTCCTTCTAAAACCTGCGCCGCCGCAGTATCCGGACGCTCTGTGGTGCGTATCTTTGGGAATGGGTTATACCAATGCCTTTTTATGAGTGATTCCGCAAGACTTTGAGTGCCTAAAGTCAGCGTTTTTGGCTTTGCCTCGCTAATTTTTTTGCATATAATCTCGACGTAGTCCTTATCAGCTACGCCTTCAATATAACAAACCGCGATATCGGTATGGGAAGAGCCGCCGATGTCAAAGTGCCTCATAACGAGGCGTGGATCTCTTATTCGTCTTCGGAGCAGCGCCGTGTTCATAATAAGGGTCTCGACGAAGCCGTCTCTCGCTCCTTGCATAACCCTGTCGCTTTCGGGTTCCGCTGTTTCTCTTGCGGGATATGTTCTTAAATCAAGAATTATAGCCTCTGTGCCAAAGGTTTCGGAGAAGAAAGCGGTCTGTCCTGATAATACGGCGGTAATGATGCTATCTGTGTTGCTGCATCTGGATACTTCAACGTAGGGAATTATTTTTTCTGTTCTTTTCGCATCTCCGAGTTCTTTTTGCGACAGAAGGTATTGCATAGTCCTTTGCAGCTCGCCGTCCTTGACAAATCCGTCGATAAAGAAAAAACAAATTTCATGATTTGCAACTATGAGCTCCTTCTTTAAAATATCAAAGCTTGTTCCGTATTTTATTTTTTCTTCAATAAAGGCGATATCGGTTTTATAATCGCCTGTTAATAATGCCATTTTTTAACCTCCGCTTTTTTTAAAAGTTTTACCGATAAGGGTAAAAATATTCCGATTTTTTGCTTTTTAAATTTCGGTTTTATGTTGACAATATATTTTTAATTATGTTACAATTATAAAGAAACGAGAGAAAATAATCCGAACATAACAAGAGGAGGCACCCGAGATGGAAAACGATGTGTTTTTCGCAAAAATGAAAGAATCATTTTCGGAACTGCTTCCCGGAACACAGCTTTTTCTTTATGACAGCATAGATTCGACGAACAATCAAGCCAAGAATTATGCAAATGCCGACAAAGATGCTCCCGATGCATTTTTTATAGCAAGGGCTCAGAGTGCCGGCAGAGGAAGAATGGGAAGAAGCTTTCTTTCCGGTGATGGAGGACTTTATATGTCTTATCTTTTGCATCCAAAGCTTTCAGCATCGGATACGCTCAAGCTTACGGTTTTTTCCGCGGTTTGCCTGTGCGAGGTCATTGAGGAGATGACTGATATAAAACCTCAAATTAAATGGGTTAATGATGTTTTTGCGAAAGGGAAAAAGCTTGCCGGAATTCTGACGGAAGGGGTTTTTTTTGAAGGGGATAACACTTTCAAATATGCAGTTATCGGAATAGGCGTCAACTTAAAAAAAACAGAGTTTCCGCCAGAGCTTGAAGAGCTCGCTACCGATATTGAAAGCGTTGCATCTTCTACACCTGATATTGCCGTGTTCGCATCAAAGCTTGCAAAGAAGCTCTCGGCTTTCAGGGAAAGCGAGACGCTCATTTATATGCAAAAGTACCGTTCTCTTTCCGCGGTTATCGGAAAAAGAGTTCAAGCTATTTGCCCGACCGGAAATTTTTATGCAGATGTTGTTGATATAGACGATGACGGGGCGCTTATTGTTATGAACGACGCGAAAGAAGAAAAACGCCTCATAAGTGGAGAAATCAGTATTAAAATGTAAATAATAAGTTACATATATGGAGGGATAAACAATGCCTTTTAATATGACGAATTATCATCAGACTTTAAAAGTTTTACATTTGGGATGCGAAAAAACGCACGCTTATTTTATTCCTTACCAAGATAAGAGCAGTGCCGTTTCTGACATAAGAGATGAGTCGGTTTACTTTAAAACCCTTATAGGAGAATGGAATTTTAAATTCTATTCATCTGTTTCGGAGATTGAAGATCCTATGAAGGTTGAATTTGCTGCTAATGAAAGACTCGACGTTCCTATGAACTGGCAGAACGCACTTGGCAGAGGGTATGATAAAACGCATTACACCAATGTAAATTATCCCTTCCCGAAGAACCCGCCTTACGTTCCTGACGAAAACCCGGCGGGGGTTTATGCAAGAACCTTTAAGCTTTCAAAAAAAGAAATCGAAGGCAAGGATATAATGCTTAACTTCGAGGGCGTTGATTCCTGTTTCTATCTCTATGTCAACGGGAAATTTACGGGATACAGCCAGGTAAGCCACGCGACAAGTGAATTTAATATAACCTCGCTTGTCCGCGAGGGTGAAAACGAGGTGCGCCTTGTTGTTCTTAAGTGGTGCGACGGCTCTTATCTTGAGGACCAGGATATGTTCCGAGCTTCGGGTATTTTCCGTGAAGTGTACCTTCTTATGCGCGACCCCGTGCGCATTGTCGACCTTTTTGTAAAATGCAATACGACAAAAGATTTTTCCGAAGCTGATATATCCCTTGACGTTACGGCAAACGGTCTTCTTGCTCTTGAGTATGAGCTTTGCGATAAGGACGGGAAGCTTGTTGCGAATGGTAAGGCGGAGGTCGAAAACGGCAACGTCGGAATTGCAAAAATCGTGTCTCCTAGGCTTTGGAGCGATGAGGCCCCCTATCTTTACAGCCTTATTCTTAAGGCCGGAAGCGAGGTAATTTATCTTCCGGTCGGCGTTCGCAGAATTGAAATCATCGGCAACGTTATTTACATAAACGGTCAGAAGGTGAAGGCAAAAGGAGTAAACAGGCATGACAGTCATCCTATGCTCGGTCATGCAACACCGATGGAGCATATGATAAGAGACCTCCACATAATCAAAGCTCATAACTGCAACATGGTGCGTACCAGCCATTACCCGAATGATCCGAGATTCTATTCTCTTTGCGATAAAATGGGTATTTACGTTGTTGACGAGACCGATCTTGAATGCCATGGTGTAGGAATATACAGAGATAATTGCGAGCTCACAAACAATCCCGAATGGGAGGGGGCATATCTTGACCGTGCAGAGAGAATGCTTGAGCGCGATAAAAACCATCCGTCCGTAATTATTTGGAGCGTAGGCAATGAATCCGGTCCCGGCTGCAATCATAAGAAAATGGTCGAGTATTTTAAGAGCCGTGATAACTCAAGACTTGTTCACGTAGAAGATGAATCCAGACGCGCACGGGCTGTTGACGAGGAGACTGCAAATGGCAAGGTAATGCCTGTGCCTTCATCAGCATATAGAGAATATATTGATTTCGAGAGCGGAATGTATACGGATATTTCGGTTCTTAAGAAAATGTATCTCACTCCAGATGCGAAATATCCTTATTTTCTTTGTGAGTATTGCCATGCTATGGGAAACGGACCCGGTGATTTGCGTCACTATTGGGAGCTTATCAGAAATCACGATAACTTCTTTGGCGGGTGCGTATGGGAATTTACGGATCACTCGGTTGCAACCGGTGAGAATATTTATAAAGATCCTCATTACATTTATGGCGGAGACAGCGGTGAGTATCCTCATGACGGATGCTTCTGCGTTGACGGTTTGGTTTATCCGGACAGACGCCCCCATACAGGTCTTCTCGAGCTTAAGCAGGTGCAGTCTCCCGTAGGCGTTTCGTATGAGAACGGCATGCTTACCGTGAACAGTTATCGATATTTTACAAATATTTCTGACATTTCTATTGTATACGTTATCGAACGCGACGGAAAGCCTGTTAAGACCGGAAGAATCGCAGAGCTTGATATTGCTCCTCTTGCAAGCAAATCTTACAAGATTGATATTCCAGAGTTCTCCCACGGTGTAGTAACTCTCAACGTATATGCAAAGCAAAATACCGAAACAGAGTGGGCTCCTGTTGGATACGATGTAGCATCGTGGCAGTTTATACTTCTTGACAATGTTGTAAAGAGTAATCAAATTTACGGTGGCGCTTCCCTTGCTGAGAACTTTTCGGTATTTGTTGTTACATACGGCGAGACCCGTGTCAAGATTTCTCGTACATCCGGACTGATCACATCCTTTGTTCACGAGGGTAAGGAATTGCTTGAAGCTCCGATAACTCCTACTATATGGCGCGCTCCCACGGATAACGACAGAAGGGTAAGGCGTCAATGGGAGGAAAACGACTATCACAGAATGGCAGTTAAGTGCTATTCCATAAATGCCGAGACTCTTGACGGTAAGGTTATCGTTACCTCCGAGATATCACTCGGCGCACCTATCAGAAGACCCGTAGTATATATGACGCTCAGGTATATCTTCTCCGAAGGCTCTGCCGTGAAAATTGAATGCTCAGCTAACGTTCGCGAGAATGCTCCTACTCTACCGAGATTTGGCTTTATGTTTACTCTTCCGGAGCACTTTGAGGACGTAAGCTATTTCGGATACGGTCCTTATGAATCTTACGAGGATAAGCGCCTTGCTTCCAGACTTTCAACATTCAAGACGACGGTAACCAAAAACTTTGAGCCATATGTCAGACCTCAGGAAAATTCGGCTCATTATGGCTGTAAATGGGCAACCGTTACGGCGACTGTAGGTCACGGAATTATATTCGGTGCGAATAAATTCTCCCTATCCGTATCTCATTATGATCCTCATTATCTTGCGAAGGTAGCTCACGACTACGAGCTTTGCCCGGATAAGAAAACTTATGTCATTATAGATTACCGCAATGCCGGAATAGGATCTCATTCCTGCGGTCCTGAGCTTTTGCCGGAATACAGAGTGTCCGAGAAACAATTTAATTTCTCGTTCTCGTTCTCGCCTGAGTTCATTGGAAATATAGATCCGTTTTCAAAATATGCAAAAATGTAAATAAATATTTTCAAATTCGGAGAGTAAAATGAATATTAATACCGCTATATGCGCCATTTTAAACCATGCGGAGAGAGAAGGACTTTTAGATAAGCTTGACAGGGTATATTCCGCAAACAGGTTAATTGAGCTTTTTGGCCTGAATGAATATGAAGAAGAGACGGAAACTGAGAAGTGCGAGCTTTCCGAGATACTCGACTTTATGTGCAATTATGCATATGAAAAGGGAATTCTTGAAGAAAATTCTGTTGTTTACCGTGATCTTTTCGACACAAAGATAATGGGACTTGTCTGTCCTAAGCCGTCCGAGGTGATAAGGAAATTTGAGGAGCTTTATAAGCAAGATCCGGAGCTTGCCACCAAGTATTTCTACCATCTTTCAGTAGAATCGAATTATATTCGCCAAGATAGAATTAAACGCGACCTCAAATGGAAGTATAAGAGCGAGTATGGCGATATTGATATAACCGTAAATCTCTCAAAGCCGGAAAAGGATCCGAAAGCGATTGCAGCGGCAAAGCTTTTGCCTCAATCGGGATATCCGAAATGCTTGCTATGCCGAGAGAATGAGGGTTACGCGGGTACTCTTTCGAAGCCTGCGCGTCAGAATTTGAGAATAATACCTTTTGACATGGCAGGCGTGCCTTGGTATCTTCAGTATTCTCCTTACGTTTATTATAATGAGCACTGTATTGCTTTTTCTTCTTTGCATACTCCCATGAAGATAGACCGCTCAAGCTTTGCGAAGCTTTTGTCGTTTATCAATCATTTTCCTCACTACTTTATTGGCTCAAATGCAGACCTTCCAATAGTGGGCGGATCTATACTTTCTCACGATCATATGCAGGGAGGAAGATATAGCTTTGCCATGGAAAAGGCAGACGTGGAAAAGGAGATATTCTTTGAAGGCTTTGAGGATATAAAGGCGGGAATTGTGAAATGGCCGATGTCCGTTATCAGACTTTCCTCTCCCGACCGAGAAAGGCTTGTGGAGCTTGCGGATAAAATACTCCTTTCATGGAGAATTTACACGGATAAGGATGCATATGTATTTGCAAATACCGACGGTGAGCCGCACAATACGATAACTCCTATTGCACGCAAAAGAGGTGAAAGCTTTGAATTGGATTTGGTTTTGCGTAACAATATAACTACCGAGGAGCATCCTCTCGGAGTATATCATCCTCACCGGGAGCATCATAATATAAAGAAAGAGAATATCGGTCTTATTGAGGTTATGGGACTCGCCGTGCTTCCCGCAAGACTCAAAAACGAAATAGCGGAGATGAAAAATGCCATTCTTTCGGGAAAGAACTTTAAAGATGTTGAGACAATTGAAAAGCATGCCGAGTGGTTTGAAAAATTCCGCAAATCATACGATTTCAACGAAAAAAACACAGAGGATATAATAAAGCATGAGATCGGAAAGACCTTTGTCAACGTTCTGAAGGATGCAGGAGTATTCAAGGATACAAAAGAGGGCAGAGCGCACTTTGAAAGATTTATCGGCTTTGTTAACAACAGGTGATTATGACAGAAAATATTGAAAACGAAGAAATGGAAGAAATATCCGAAAAAGTAGAGTACGAGCCTAAAAGCAAATATGAAAAAGCTCTTTATTCGGTGTATAAAAATGACACGCTGTGCGAGATAATGCGGATTTCGTCGTACGTTATTGTTTTTCTTGCGGTATATGCTTTTATATCGAGAATCGTTTTACTTATCGAAAAATCACCGCTTGAGATATTTGAGCTTTTGATAATTACGGGAGTTCCGTTTTTAGCGGTGAGCATTTTGCGTCGTTTTATAAACGCTCCCCGTCCTTATGAGCTTTTGGAGTTTTACGATAAAAAGCCAAAGAGCAAGGCGGGACGTTCATTCCCGAGCCGTCATGTTTTTTCTATATTCATAATCGGTACGGTTCTTATACCGTGGAATGCTTTCATAGGAGTAGGACTTTTGCTCCTCGGAGCTGCTCTGGCTGTATTGCGTGTTTTTCTCGGCATACATTTTATAAGAGACGTTGTGGCAGGTGCTATTATAGGTGTAGTATGCGGCGTCATCGGACTTTTAGTTACTCTGATTTAATTTTTTAGCCGTCTTTTGCGGCGGAAAGGATTTATATGAACGTTACGTGGATAACACAGGCAGGACTTATATTTGAAAACGAAAAAATAACGGTTATGGTTGACCCTTATCTTTCAAACTCGGTAGCACAAACGCTTGATCCGTCAAAAGAAAGACGCATACCTGTTGATGAGAGTGTGTTTGATGTACGTCCCGATGTTATAATTATTACGCATGAGCATCTTGATCATCTCGATCCCGATACTCTGAAAAGATTTCTTTGCAGAGAGGGAAAGCCGATAACCGTGCTTGCTCCTTATAATGCATATATGAAGGTGCGTGAATTCGGAGGTCCGCATAATTACGTGCTTCTCAATCCTCACTCCGTGTGGAGCGAGGGCGGTGTTACCTTCTACGCTGTCAGTGCGGAGCATAGCGACAGATGCGCGGCAGGATATATTATAGATGACGGAAAGAGAACTTATTACGTAAGCGGAGATACTCTTTACAATTATGACGTTATAGACGATGTCATAGAGCTTTGCGAAGACGGAGTGGATTACGCTTTCCTTCCGATAAACGGAGTAGGGAACAATATGAATATACGCGACGCTGCGGATTTCGCCTGTGAGATAGGCGCAAAGTGCGCCGTACCCATTCATTACGGTCTTTTTGACAATATAGATCCCCGCGATTTTGACTTTGATAATACATTGATACTTGAACCTTATGTACAAGGAACACTGAAATAAAACAATAGGCTAGCTCGTTCTTAGCTAGCCTATTGTTTTATTTTTGGAAAACATTAATTTTCAGCAAGCCATTTCTCTGCGGCTGCCTTGGATTTTCTTGTGATATCTTCCTTTGTATGCTTTGAATCAGCTCCTCCGTTCGTATAGAGGAAATAAGAGCCGTCCTCGGTAATGTAGAGTGTCTCCTCGTATCCTGCGGGATCGCCAAAGTTACCGAAAGTTACTTTTTTTACAACGGTTGATTTTTCTGTGTTGTAGGTCTTCTTGCAAATGATTTTTTCCATGATTTTTTCTCCTTTTTATTTGCTGTAAATATTATAACACCAAACCGTTTTTTTTGCAATATGTAAGTTTTAACTTTTTTCTACACAGAACTTCGATTTTTTCGCACGGTTAAGGGGGTTTTTCCGTTTTTTCTCTTGAATTCACGGTGAAAATAAGACTCGTTTTCGTATCCGACACTTCTGATTATGTCGCCTATAGGCAAATCGGTTGTTTCTATGAGCTCAAGCGCACGTCTCATTCTTTCGTCGAGTAGGAGTTCTTTGAAGCTCTTTCCAAAATATTCCGTAATGATTTTTGAGAGATACTGCGGAGAAAGAAACATAAGCTCGGCAAGCTCACCGAGCGATGCCGTTCGGTAGTTTGACCTGATGTATCCGTGAACGGCAGCGCGTCTTTGGCTGTTTTTGTCCGGAAGACGTGATGCAATTTTTAAAAGCTTGTCGCTTTTATGAGAAAGATAGTCAAAAAGAAGAGCTGTGGTATACCTCAGTATTTGTATATCGGATGAGTATTCAAGAAGCTCAAAGAGCAGATTTTCGATAATATTTGCTATCTGCTTATTGTTTTTTGTGCTGAAGCAAAGATATATTCCCGCTCCGTCGGGCTTTGAATTTTGCTCTGCAAGCTCAGAGAATACGGTTTGCGCAAGCTCCTTTGAAAGCGAATCGACGAAATTGTCGGAAATAATTATATTCACGCCTATATCGGGTGTACCGGCACGGTCTATGGAATGTGAAACGTGTTTATTTAAAACCAGAATATCGCCTTCTGTAAGAGTTATTGCCTCTTCGGCTATGCGGTGAGTGATTTCGCCCTTTAGAACTATCATTATTTCGAGATAATTATGTTTATGCAGGGGAAAATCGGTGAACCTTGTATGCGTTCTTACCGTTATATCACGCTCTCCTCCTGTAATCGTGTCGGAATTAACTATAAAATCCGCATTTGCCGTATAAAGTCTTTTATCGACTGATTCTCCCGAAAGGATTTTTTGCTCTTCTGCTGATATAGCGCTTATTTTTTGCATCAAGAAATCTTCCATATTTGACCTTCCTTCCGTTAGCTGATTCGCTTGATTGATTCATACACACCTATTTTAACATAAATAAAGCTCTAAATCAATACAAAAATTAAATTAGGACAGTTTTTTAATTAATTTTAAACCTTGCATATATATAGGTTATATGCTAAAATATAGTCGTAAAAAATAAAAAAGAGAGGAGCTCTTCTTATGAAATATTATCTTGCTATTGATATAGGCGCTGCCAGCGGAAGACATATTGTAGGCTATATGAAGGACGGCGCTATTGAAACAGAAGAAATTTATCGTTTTCCTAACGGAATGGATAATGTTGACGGAAGTCTTGTTTGGGACACAGAGAGACTTTTCGATGAGGTTGTAAAGGGCATTGGCGAAGCATTTAAAAAATACCCGAAGATAGAAAGTCTTTCGATTGATACGTGGGGCGTTGACTACGTAATAATGAGAGACGATGAAGAGGTATTGCCGGTATATGCTTACCGGGATTCGAGAACCGATGCTGTAATACCTGAGGTTCATAATTTGATTCCTTTTAAGACTCTATACGAGCGTACAGGTATTCAATTCCAGAAGTTTAACTCGATATATCAGCTTTATGCGGATAAGATTGCGGGAAGGCTTAACGGAGCCACCGACTTTCTTATGATCCCGGAATATCTTATGTATAAGCTTACCGGAAACAAAATGAAAGAATTCACCAATGCTACTACTACGGGCATGGTAAACGTATCAAGCCTTCGTTATGACCGAAAGATTTGGTCATGTCTCGGACTTCCTACGGCGCTTGATGCCGAGCTTCACGCTCCGGGAACATTAGTAGGACGGCTTAAAAGTGATATCGCAAAGCGTGTCGGCGGAGACCTTGACGTAGTTCTTTGCGCGACTCATGATACTGCCAGCGCGGTTGAAGCTATTGACATGGCGACAAATTCGCCTTATATATCGTCTGGAACATGGTCGTTGCTCGGTGTTAAAACACCTATGGCAATTACCGATGAGAAGAGCAGAGACTCTAATTATTCAAACGAGGGCGGAGTAGGATATAACAGATACCAAAAGAATATCACCGGTATGTGGATCGTGCAGAGCCTTCGCTCAGAGCTTTGCCCCGATATGCCCTTTGGCGATATCGTTAAAATGTCGGTGGCGAGTGAGTTTGATGAGACGTTTGATGTCAATGACGAGATGTTCACAGCTCCTGACAGCATGAAAAGCGCAATTGACAGATATCTCTTCGGGCATGGCAAAAAGCTTCCTCAGAGCATGGCAGATTACTTCAAATCTGCGTATATGAGTCTTGGAGTTTGCTATGGCGAATCTATTGCTGATATGGAGAGCAACACGGGTTCGGTGTATGATGAAATATATATCGTCGGAGGCGGAGCTAAGAATGCTTATCTTAACGAGATAACCGAAAAGTGCACAGGCAAGCGTGTGGTTGCGCTTCCTATAGAGGCAACGGCTATCGGAAACATCAAAATTCAGATGAATAGAAAATAAAATAAACAAATAGAACGGAAGGAATTTGTGTTATGACAGCTTATGAATTAGCAAAAGTAAAATACGCGAAATACGGCATTGATACCGAAGTGGCTATGGAAAAGCTCAAGTCTATACCGGTCTCTATCCATTGCTGGCAGGGAGATGACGTAGGCGGTTTTGAATCCAAGGGTGAGCTTACGGGAGGTATTCAGGCTACGGGTAATTATCCCGGAAAGGCGAGAACGCCTGAGGAGCTTATGGCAGACTTCGACGTGGTTCTTTCTCTTACTCCCGGCGCGAAGAGAATTAACCTTCACGCAATCTACGCTATTACAGGCGGAGAGCAGGTTGAAAGAGATCAGCTTAAGCCATGCCATTTTGACAAGTGGATAGAATACGCAAAGTCGAGAAACATCGGAATAGATTTCAACCCCACGTTCTTCTCATCTGATAAGATGAAAGACGGTCTTACACTTTCTTCTCCCGACGAGCAGACACGTGCTTATTGGGTAAGACACGGAAAGGCGTGCAGAGAGATCAGCGCATATATTGGCGAGCAGCTTGGTACTCCTTGTCTTTGCAATATATGGATTCCCGACGGACTTAAGGAAATCCCTGCGGATAGAATAGGTCCTCGTATGCGACTTAAGGAATCTCTTGATGAAATATATTCGGTTAAATATGATAAGAAATACATAATAGATGCTTGCGAGAGCAAGGTGTTTGGTATCGGTGTTGAGAGCTATACCGTTGGCTCTGCGGAATTTTATCAAAATTACTGCGCAAAGAACGGTATCTGCTGCCTCCTCGATAACGGTCACTATCATCCTACCGAAATGGTTTCGGATAAAATCCCGACTCTCCTCCTCTTTAATGATTACGTTGCGCTTCACGTAACTCGTCCTGTTCGTTGGGATTCCGACCACGTTGTTCTCTTTGAGGACGAGGTCAAGGAGATAGCAAAGGAAATAGTAAGATGCGATGCAACCGACCGCGTTCTTATCGGACTTGATTACTTCGATGCGTCAGTAAACCGTGTCGCAGCTTGGACTATCGGTGCGCGTAATATGCAAAAGGCGCTTCTTTTCGCGCTTCTCACTCCCGCAGAGCTTCTTAAGAAGTATCAGGACAGCGCTGATTACACAAAGCTTATGGCGGTAAGCGAAGAATTCAAAACCTTCCCCTTCGGCGATGTATTCGATGAGTATTGCAAGAGAGCAGGCGTTCCCGCGGGAATGGATTGGATAGAAGTATCGGATAAGTACGAGAGTGAAGTTCTCTCAAAAAGAAATTAATTAAAAAACAAGCATTTTGCAAACAAAAACTTGCAAAATGCTTGTTTTTTATGTTGGTAAGAGTTATATTTCAAACGAATCGTTATCGTTTACGGCAACAACAGGGAAGCTTGATTTAAGTTTGTTTACGAGGTTGTCTATCATTTGAGGGGTGTTGCGGAAGTCGCAAATATGGGTAATAATAAGCTTCTTTGTTTTGCAATTTGAAAGAAGTGAAGCTATTGTGTCTGAATCAATAACGGGATGAGCTGCTTCGGTTATGACAATATCGTGCTCTCTCTCAAAAGCTATCTTGGGAAAATCGGCAAAATCATGACGCAGATCGCCGCTTATAACGACCGATTTTCCTTCCGCTTCGAGAAGGAAACCGTGAGAATCAGGCGCGTGAGAGGTTGGAATAGAGGTTACCCTTAAGGTTCCGTCATCAAAAATTACACCGTCTTCATAGAACGTACAGTTTACTCTATAACCTTCAGTGTCCCCGGCTTTTGGTCTGCTTCCGCCTGTTTTTAAAGATTTTGTGATGTCATGCACGGCATCCTTTCCAAATATAAACTCACGCATCGCAAAGAACGGGAAAAGCTTTGGTGCGTATACTGTTATTTTTGTTCCGAGAAATTGATTGAAGTTATCTATTTGATTCATAAATTCAATCAATCCCATGTAGTGATCAGCGTGGGAGTGAGTTATAAAAATACCGCCTATCGTGTTAAAATCCACATCATGCTCACGAAGAAGCTTCATGATAGGAGCTCCTGCGTCAATGACGTAATTTTTATCCCCTGATGATATAAGAATGGATGATGTAAAACGGTTTTTTTCCGTAATACCGTGGCTTGTACCCAAAAAAGTTATTTTCATAGTAGTTAGTCCTTGATTTTATTGTTGTTTTCCTCGTGTTGAAGCTTAAAGATAAGAACGAGCGCGAGGATATACTGGAATGCCGTCAGAAAATAGAAAATAAAGTTGTCGAGCAGGCTCGCTCCAAGCGTTATGCCGATAACGAGAAAAAGCATGCATTTTTCATATGTTGGTTTTTTGATAATCGGCTCGATTGTTTTGACACGGTAGAACACATAAGCCAAAAAACCAAAGATTCCCATGCCCGAAAGAAGCTGAACAGCGGTGTTGTGTGCCATGGTGGGAAGAAATTCAATCGTAACGTAAACGTCTGTATCACCGTATCCGAAAAATCCCGTGCCGAACAGGGGTGAAGAAAGGAAATTGTCGATACCCTTAGCCCAGAGCTCAAAGCGACCGTTATCGCCGAAGCCTGTGCTGAGAAGGCTTGAAAACAGAGACGATATTTTTGCCCAAAAGGCTAATATTCCGATAAGACCTACCGCGAGTGCGCATACCGTAAGTATGCGGTAAAATTTCTTCCTTTCAGAGAAGAAGCAAGCGATTATAATACCCGCTCCCAGCGCCAAGGTCGCAAATATCCATGAATTTCTTGACAGTGTAAGAAGAGCTGCCACCCATGTCATTACCGCCGTGGCGAGATAAAGGTAGGGGTATTTATCCTTCATCGCTCCGCGCATAAGCATGGGAATCAGTACCGTGAGAGCAAAGCCTACCGAGTTGTTTACGCCCCATCCAAGCATGATAGACTCTTTTATGATAGATCCGTCGGGAGCAAAAATATTATCATAAGTCAGATAAACGAATGCCATTTGTCCTACGAGGACCATTGCAACAAGCATAGTCAGATAACAGACGTGGTCGATAAGCTCACCCGAGTTTTCTTTTTCAAGACCGTAGTAAAGAAAATAAAACAGGAAAAAGAAGACT
This sequence comes from Eubacteriales bacterium, assembly GCA_045644805.1. Classification (GTDB taxonomy): domain Bacteria; phylum Bacillota; class Clostridia; order Oscillospirales; family CAG-272; genus UBA1740. Next base: position 24,167 of record JAZRHO010000053.1, read on the forward strand.
AGTATCTCGGCAGCACCGTAAACTAAGCTTCCTATGCTCCAGGCGGAGGAGAAAGCTCCGTTAAGAGCGAACGCCGCCGAAAGTATTAAAATAGGCAAAAGGAGAGGAGAATGCCTAAAAGACAGCTTAGGAAATACGTTCTTTACCGAGTAGTATATAACAGAGATCAGTACAATTATAACCAAGATCACAAACAACACAGGACGTGCGCCTGTAAGATAATAGTCTGACCACATTGGTATTCCTGGCGAGTGCTTAAGATTTATCTGGTAAACAACCATAAGAAGCGCGGGCAAAAACGGCTTAACGCTGTCACACACGAAAAGAGAGAGGCAGGTTGCTAATATTATCGGTATATTAAGATAGAATTCGATACCGCTGATATACCCGATAAGAACCAGCGCGGCAACGATAAACGGATATAGCTTGCCACTTAAAAAGCTTGCTATGAAAGGTTTGTATTTATTGAATCGGAGAGCAAGCTTTGAAAAGAAATTCTTTACAAGCATGATGCCTCCTTGATCTTTTGGTAAGTGTCATAGAAAACCACTTCCTCGGAGAAGTTTCTGAATCCAATAAATATTTTACGTTCGGATACAGTCACCTTGTTGTTGAAGATATCAGTGACCTTTTCACAAAAATCTTTTGTGTCGTTAAGCTTGAATAAGAAGCCGGCACCGCTGCTCAGTATATCTGTATGTCCTTTAACCCTCGTTGCCAACACCGTCTTTTCGCAACCGAGAGCCTCAACAATATTGAACGGCAAGCCCTCGCTCTTGGAAGGACTTACGTAAAGGTCGCATTCAAGCATGTAATCCGTGGGGTTGCTTCTGTTTCCAAAGAAATTGACACGGTCGCAAATGCCGAGCTTTTCTGCTCTCTGCTTCATGCTTTCCATATCGTCACCGTCTCCAAGAAGCCATAGGCGGATGTTCGGAACGGTTTCTTTGAGCCGAGGGAGAGAGTCTATTAAGAATTTTTGGTTTTTTCTTCCCGAGAACTCGCCTGCAAACAGCATGACGAAATCCCCTTCGTTCGCATATTTTTTACGTATGCCCTCTGTGGTGATTTTTTCAAAGCTTGGCTCCGGAACACCAAGTCCGAAGGTGGGAATAATAGGTCCCCGTGTAAGGTTATTGCGTGTTGCAATACGGAAGTCTTCGTCATTCATGGTAAGAACGGCATCGGTTTTTCTTTTGAGCATTCGCTCTGCCGAAAGAAGAGCCAGGGCTTTTAATCTTTCTTTTAAGCCTTTAGGCGACTCGGGGAACAGATATCCGTGAACTATGTTGACCGTACGCGGTCTGTTCTTGCGGTTAAGAGCCATTCTTATATGGAATGCCGCAAGAGAGGTGTTCAGTATAATGAGGTCGAACTTTTCTCTTTCGAGTATCTCTTTTATCTGAATTCTGCACTCACGGTTCTTCTTCGATAGCATTTTCTTTTCAAAGGGAATATTGAAGTCGGCTCCTTCTCCGGAAGCCATCACGAGAACCTCGTGGCCGTCTTCACGAAGTTTTTCAATGTATTTGCCATGAAATGAATTTATATGAGACATCGAAGACGCTGCGTAGAGTATTTTCTGATGCTCTTTTTGGATAGGCTTATCCTCGGGGCGCAGACTTTTAATCTTTTCCTCGATAGCGCCTATAATACCGCTCTTTTTGCGCTCTCGTTTCACGTAGCGCTCGTATTTGTTAAATGCCTTGAACGGGGTTTTCAGAAGTATCATTATATCCAGCAGTATGCTCCAGTTTTCGATATAGTAAATATCTTCCTGTATTCTATCCTCAAGCGACGTGTCGCCTCTCAGACCCTTTATCTGAGCCAGACCTGTAATACCGGGCTTTACGTAATGCTTTATCATATAAAGCGGTATAGTATCTCTGAATTTCTGAACGTATTTAGGTATTTCGGGACGAGGTCCGACAAGAGACATATGGCCCATTAGCACATTGAAGAACTGTGGGAGCTCGTCTATCGCGGTACGTCTGATGAAGCTTCCGAATTTTGTAGGACGCGCGTCTCCAGGAGCAGACCAATTGTTTTCGGAATCGCGGTTGACGGGCATCGAACGGAATTTATACATCGTGAACGTCTTTCCCATTTTTCCTACTCGCTCTTGCTTGAACAGCACCGGTCCGTCTGACGTTAGCTTTATTCCTATAATCGCGAGAAGCATAAACGGAGAACAGAGCAGTATGAGCAACAGCGACCCCACAATGTCCATAGCGCGCTTTACGAAAGAATTGAACCTGTTGTTTAAAGGGTTTGTGTGAGCATTTATGATTGGTATAGTGCCTATTTGCTCAACCTGCTTTGAGTTTTTGAAAAATCCGTATATTACGGGCAAGAAGCAAACGCGTATGCAACGGTCGTCGCATAGGTTTACGAGCTTTATAAGATGTCGTTTATCGTAGGAATCAATAGCGAAAACAACGTCGGTGGGCCTGTGCATATCGAGAATTTTAACGAAATCCTTGAATGAGCCGAGCTTATCGCAGCCTACGTCGCATTCGATTTTATCACCGACGCAGCCGAGAATCATAACACCGCAGTTGGGGTTGTTCGCTATTTGAGTTACATAATCCTTGACGGACGCAGTGTTATCGCCTACAATTATCGTTCTTTTCAGCATGAAGTTCTTTTTACGAAGAAGCTGAATGATGTAGAATACGGCGCGGTTTTTGGCAACTAGGAATACAGAGCTGGTTAAAACTCCGATAAGCGCCCACATTGCGATAAACGTACGGTGGCCGTCTTTACCGAAAAATGCTATGCCTATAATAACTACACCAAAAACGATAATATTGGTTTTTATCGTATTCCATAACGCCTGACGCTCAGTAAGTCCCATTGTTGGATTATAGTTATTGACTATCTGATTGACAATAGATGCGAAGATGACTATGACAATTATGAAAATTATAGGTTTTATCTGAGTGGGGTAAATGGGCGGATGCCTGTCCACAAGACAGGTCAAGAAAAATGCAATGTAGATAGACAATGCATTTATCACCATGTTGAAATAGCTTTCTACTGTAGAGAGAAAGCTTGATCTTCCGTTATACATACAACCTCCCGTGTCTTGCTGCTACGGCAGCAAAGAGCATAGAATTGACAAATAATTTTAAAGTATCTTATTTTAATTATAATATCACATTATTCTGTTTTTGTCAACAAGTGCGTGGCACCTATTGACACCGACGGTCAAAAATGCTAAAATAATGAAGTAAAAAACGCGCATAATGCGGATTCCCGGAGTGTATTTTATGGATTTTGAAAAACATATTTCCGAAATTGAAGATAAAATAGGATACGTTTTTTCGGATAAAAGCCTCATAAAGCAGGCATTCACGAGAGAGAGCTTTTGCAACGAGATCAATTTTCGTGAAGATATAGAATATCAATCCAGTGAAGTTCTGGAATTTTTTGGTGACAGCGTTCTTTCCGCAGCAATCATTACGAGTCTGATCAAGAGTAAGACTCAGAGATACCTAAGGGGCATAAAAACCGATCTTCGCGAGGGAGATTTTTCAAATATACGTTCAAAGCTGGCAGACAAGAAAAATCTTTCTGAAAATATTGCGAGGCTGGGACTCCAGAAATACTTGATTATGGGAGAGGGAGATGAAAAGCTGGGTATCCGTAATGAGCGTTCGGTGATGGAAGATCTCTTTGAATCCATAATAGGAGCTATATACATTGATTCGGATTTTAATATGCAATCGGTTATGCGGTCGGTTGAAATCATGCTTGACTTGTCTGTGTATCTTGCTAAGGCTAAAGCCCCGATGCAAAGCTATAAGAATCTTTTGCAAGAATGGTGCGCTGATAAAAAACGGCGTATGCCCCCACCCGTGTATAAAAAAATCGGCGAAACCGGACCGGACCACGACAAAACGTATACGTGCGCTTGCTTCATCGGAGATAAGCTTATGGGGCAGGGGAGCGCAAGAAATACTAAACTGGCGGAAAGCGCAGCCGCCCATGAAGCTTTGAAGAAAATAGGAGTTGCGGATTGATTTTCCGGCTGATTTTCTGCTCGCTTTTTGTATTTTAATGACATGGCAAAGCTTTATTTTTGGCAAAAAATGCAAACTATCATTGTCATTTATGCGGCTTTTTGTGAATTTTAACCTTTTCAAATATAAGAAGAACGTCTTTGGATTTTCATAAGCAAATCGTTTTTGTCTTGGCGGACATCGGGTTTGCTGCTGATTTCGAAGACGTTTTTTGTACAATTTAAGCTGAAAAACAAAAACTTTATTTTTTTGCTTTGCTTTTTGAAAGTAAACTTTAGAGGTGAAAATTGATTTTTTAATGCGAAATTTGTTTTGAAATATCGAATTTTTGCATTTTCGGTAAAATTGCTCATAGGCTTTTGTGCAATCGGTATATAAAAAAAGAAAAATGATAAAAAAGAATGAAATAAGTGTTGATTTTCAACTGCCTTTATGGTAGGATAAAAAAGGAAACTCGTGTCTTTGGGATAGTTGCGCCCTTTTAGGCTTCAGACCTGTTTTTTAGTCTCCCGGACGCCGTTTTGAAGGGGATTTAACAATGATTTATGATTTGCAAAAAGCGAGCCTTTCAAAAAGGCTGTCAGCCTATTTATTTGATGTGATAGTATTTCTCGTTCTCGTGACGGGAATCGCCTTTCTTCTTTCCTGGATTACCGGATACGATGCAAGGCTTGACGAGCTTGAAGCGCATTATGTGAGATATGAGAACGAGTACGGAATAGATTTTAATGAGGTCGTTGATTACGAAGCTCTTCCGGAAGACGTAAAAGCCAAATACGATGCCGCAAACGAAGCTTTTTCATCCGATGAAGCGGTAGCGAAATCCTTTTCTTTGGTTGTTAATCTGACGCTGGTAATAGTGAGTCTTGGACTTCTTGTTGGCTATCTTATCCTTGAATTTGCCATTCCGCTGATTTTAAAAAACGGTCAGACTCTCGGTAAGAAAATTTTCGGCATTGCTCTTATGAGGGATGACAGTGTTAAGGTTTCTCCGGTTATGATGTTCGTCCGTACCGTCATAGGAAAATATACGATAGAAACAATGGCTCCGATTTTCTTGCTTCTATTCTTTGCAATGAATATGGACTTTATATCCCTTGCAGTGATTTTGTTGCTCTTTGTATTCGAAATTGTTCTGTTTTGCAGAACTAAAACGCGTTCATTTATTCATGACATTCTTGCATATACCGTAGCGGTTGATATGCAGAGCCAGATGATATTCGACACAAAGGAAGAAATGCTTGAATACAAAAATCGAATTCATGCCGAAGCGGCAAACAACCAATCCTATTGAATAATAAACCCAAATATACATATTAACTTTCAGGAGGAGTTATGAAAGTAGAACTGCAAAATCTGACAAAAATATTCCCTAGCCGCAACAAGAAATCGAATGAAGAAGTTGTGGCAGTGAGTGATTTCACATTTACAATTCCCGACGGAAAGCTTGTAGGCCTCCTCGGTCCTTCCGGATGCGGTAAGAGTACCACGCTCTATATGATAAGCGGATTGCAGAAACCGACTGCCGGAAAAATTTTCTTCGGAGACGAGGACGTTACAGAGCTCTCTCCCGAAAACAGGGGTATAGGACTTGTTTTTCAGAACTACGCTCTTTACCCTCATATGACAGTTAAGCAGAATATTCTTTTCCCGTTGCAGAACCTCAAGGGCGAGGATAAAATGACCAAGCCTCAGATGCTTGAGCGCGCTTATGAAGCGGCAAAGCTCGTGCAGATAGATACTCTTATGGACAGAAAGCCGAGTGAGCTTTCGGGCGGTCAGCAGCAGAGAGTTGCGATTGCGCGTGCTCTTGTTAAGATGCCGAGAGTTCTTTTGCTCGACGAGCCTCTTTCAAACCTTGATGCCCGTCTCCGTCTTCAGACTCGCGAAGAGATCAGACGAATTCAGAAAGAAACAGGTATTACCACAATATTCGTAACTCACGACCAGGAAGAGGCAATGTCTATCTCCGACCTTATAGTAGTTATGAAGCTTGGCGTTGTTCAGCAGGTAGGTAAGCCCCAGGAAATTTACGATAATCCCATTAATCTGTTCGTGGCAAAATTCCTTGGAACTCCTCCTATCAACGTGTTTGACGGAGAGGTCCGCGGAGGTAAGCTGTATATAGGCGATGATGCTGTTCTTGATGTTAACGTAGAGGACAAGCCTGTATACGTAGGAATACGTCCCGAGGGATTTGTTCCTTCTGAGAGTGGCGAGCTTGTATGTAAGCTTTCCAGCGTAGAGGTTATGGGACGCGATTCAAGCGTTGTATCAAGCCACGAAGGAATGCTTTCGCCTTCTATCCGTTCTATCATAGATTCCGATTGCAGGATCGATCCTGACAGTGAGACGGTTCGCTTCTCCTTGAAGGCGCACAAGGTGTTCCTCTTTGACAAGGAAACCGAAGAAAGAATTTATTTCGGCAATCAGACTCCGCCCTCAGCCGAATAAGGGAGATTTTGATATGTCAAATGTGTTAAATAAAATCAAGACGTGGTTTGTCGTATGCTTCTGGCAGACATTCTGCGTTGCGTGGGTGTGGCAGACCTTTTGCAAAAAATGGATATGGCAGAAGTTTATCATCAACACCGCGTACCGTAATTTCGATAAATGGAAAGCCTGGCTTTATCTTTCACCGGCTATCGTGCTCTTGCTTATCTTCACAGTTTGGCCTATTTTCAATACCCTGAGAATGGCATTCCTCGAGGGATACAGCAATCTTGGCGCGATAGGAGGAGCTACGTACAGCGTAGGTTTCGGAAATTTCATTAAAGTCATCACTTACAAAAACTTTTTGACATGCCTTAAAAACACTATTCTTCTTTGTGTTCTTACAGTTCCGTTGTCTACGATTCTCGCGCTCGTTATCGCGGTATGCCTCAACGCTATCAAGCCGTTAAGAAGATTGCTTCAAACTATATTCTTCCTCCCCTACGTAACTAACTCCATTGCTATCGGAATGGTGTTTGCGACGATGTTTAATATCGTAGGAAACCTCATTGGAGGCGAGAATCAGATTATAGAAACCGCAGGCGTAATTAACAATGTACTGGGGGTATTCGGAATAGGTCCGATAAACTGGATAAACGCGGGCTCCTCTTATATCGCAAATATAACCGTAATGGTTATTTACATAGTCTGGAACGCTCTTCCTTTTAAGATACTCATTCTTCTCGGCGGATTGCAGAGTGTGAATAAGCAGTATTACGAAGCAGCTAAGATCGATTCTACACCAAGACTCAGAGTATTTACAAGAATTACTGTTCCGCTTCTTTCTCCCATGATTGCATACGTGGTAATCACAGGATTTATCGGCGGATTCAAGGAATATTCCAGTATCGTCGGTATCTTCGGAGATACGATGGGACCTCCCGCCGCGGCAGGCAGTCTGAATACTATGGTCGGATTTATTTACGATGCTATCGGAAGCTTTGAAGGCCGTGCGAGTGCTGCAGCTCTTATCCTTTTTGGTATTATTTTTGCCGTGACACTTGTGAACCTCTACGTCAGCAAAAAGAAAACACATTATTGATAGGAGGTTGCCATGTCTGAATCTAAAATTGTAACATTGACCGAGAAAGATATGCAAAAGGTAAATGCAAAGCAGAGAATAACGAAAATCGTTGTAACCACGCTTCTTTACCTCTTCCTTGGAATTATGGCGATTATCGTTCTGTTCCCATTTTATTGGATGATAATCTCGTCTTTGAAAAGCCTCACAGAGTATAAACTTTCAACGCCTACCTTCTTCCCGAAGGTCATCGTTTGGAGAAACTATATCGATGCTTTTGAAACTGCAAAGCTCGGCCGTCTGTTCTTCAACACAGTGTATGTAGGTGTTGTATCTACGCTTCTTTCGCTCGTCATTACGGTTCTTTCGGCATTTGCGTTTGCGCGCCTTGAGTTTAAGGGAAAGAACACATTGTTTGCTATGCTGCTTGCAACTATGATGATTCCCGGCGAGCTTTTCACTATCACTAACTACATTACCGTGAGCAACCTGCATTGGCTGAATACTTATACGGTCCTTATCGTCCCCTTCCTCGTCAGCGTGTTCTACATTTATCTTTTAAAGCAGAACTTTATGCAGATACCTAACGAGCTGTATCTTGCTGCTAAGGTTGACGGAACAAAGGACTTCAAATACCTTTGGAAGGTAATGATACCTCTTTCGCTTCCTACCCTTATCTCAATAACCATACTTAAAATGATGGGTGCTTGGAATTCTTATATGTGGCCAAACCTCGTTGCGAAAAAGGAAAATATGCGTCTTATAACCAACGGTATAAGAAATGCGTCCTACACTGTTGATAATCAGGTGAATTACCCCGTTCAGATGGCAACGGTAACGATAGTATCAATTCCGTTGTTCCTTGTGTTTATTTTCCTTCGTAAATACATTATGAAGGGTGTCTCCCGAAGCGGTATTAAAGGATAAAGCTTCGGTGTATTTTGGTGAGAATTGTCCTTTCCTTCGCTCGACGTATGAGAATACGCCTTCGCTGGGAGAAGAACAATTCTCCCACAAAATCCACTCTCGTTTTAAGTGCGTTGAGAAATTCAAGTCTCAAATGAGTGCCCTTTCGCCCGACGTATAAGAATACGCCTTCGCTGGGAGAAGAACAATTCTCCCACAAAATTCACTATCGTTTCGTAAAACTAACTTTGGTTAATCGGCTTGCTTTAAGCTTTTAACAATAAAATCAACAAAATTCAAGAAAAGGCGGAAAAGAAAATGAAAAAGATTATCGTATCTCTTCTTTTGCTTGTCGCAATGGTTGTGAACATTTTTGCCATGACGGGATGCAGTCTTCCCTTTGGCGGAGGTGGCACAAATGCGTCAGCATCCGAGGCAGTGGCTTATGACGGAAGTGCCGTAACCATTACCTTCTATCATACTATGGGTGCAAACCTCAGAGGTGTTCTCGATAATGCCATCGTAGAGTTTAATAAGCTTTATCCCAATATTACCATCGAGCATAGTCAGCAGGGCGGCTACGATGACATTGTTAAAATGGTCAGCGATGACATTGCCGCAGGCAACCAGCCCAATATCGCTTATTGCTATGCCGATCACGTTGCAGCTTACAACGTATCCAAAGCTGTTTTGACTCTTGATAACTTTATAGCATGCCAAGACGTTGTTGAAAGAGCAGACGGAACTACCGAAATCGTTGGTCTTACCGAAGCTCAAATAGCTGACTTCATCAAGGCTTACTATGATGAAGGAGCAGTGTTTGGTGACGGTCTTATGTACAGCCTTCCTCTCTCAAAGTCAACAGAGGTTCTCTACTACGACAAAGACTTCTTTGAGGCTGAAGGACTTGCGGTTCCCACTACTTGGGAAGAGATGGAAAACGTTTGCAAGACCATCAAGGAAAAATATCCCGATTCTATTCCTCTCGGTTACGACTCCGAGGCTAACTGGTTTATCACACTGTGCGAGCAGTATGGAGCAGGCTACACCAGCGCGACAGGCGATCACTTCCTCTTTGATAACGATAAGTGCTATGAATTCGTTAAGATGATCAGAGATTGGTACCAGAAGGGATACGTAACAACAGAAGAGCTTTACGGCGGTTACACCTCCGGTCTGTTTACCAAAGCTGACGGAACCAGATCCTATATGTGTATCGGTTCGTCCGCAGGCGCAACCTATCAGTGCCCTGCTAAGGATGACAACGGTAACTACCGCTTTGAGGTTGGTATTACCTCTATTCCTCAGGTAGACGCTGCGAACAACGCTAAGGTTATCTCTCAGGGACCTTCGCTTTGTATCTTCAAGGATTCTGATCCTCAGCAGGTTGCAGCATCCTGGCTGTTCGTTAAGTATCTTACGACTAATGTTAACTTCCAGGCTGAATTTTCAATGGTATCAGGCTACGTTCCCGTAATCAAGTCGGTTAATGAAAACGCAGCTTATGCAGCATGGCTTGCAAAGGCAGACGGAAACGCATATATTCAGGCTCTTTCGGTTAAGACTTGTCTCGCTCAGGAAAAGTATTACTTCACGTCTCCCGCATTCAACGGCTCTTCCACAGCACGTATGCAGGTAGGAGCACTTCTTCAGGCATGCGTCGTTATCAAAGACGAAGCGAATCTTGATGCTTTGATGAAGGAAGCGTTTGCGAACGCTATTGCTGAGTGCGAATTCAGTGCAGGAAACTGATAATTCAAGTCTATGAAAAAAACATTTAAATTAGTCACCTCGCTTCTTCTTGTTTCGGTAATTATTATCTCTATGGTGTCCTGCGACGCGCTCGCGGGACTCCTCGGAGACAATACGGGAACGGGCGGAGGCGAACACGAGCACGTAGATTACGTTTCGGCTCTTAAGCTTGATATGAATTCTACATCTCTTAAGGCTGAGGTTACGGTAAAAACCTTTATTGACGGAGATACAACGCATTTTTACGTTCCCACTGCCGTTACCGGCACGGGCGTATTGAAAGCAAGATATCTTGCGGTAAACACCCCTGAATCTACGGGAAAGATAGAAGAATGGGGCAAAAAAGCGGCGCAATTTACTAAAACCGCGCTTCAAGGCGCAACCTCTATTATAATTGAATCGGATGACGGAAAATGGAACGTTGACTCCACGGGCGAGAGATATCTCGTTTGGGTATGGTATAAAACCTCCGATTCTGCCGATTACAGAAATTTGAACCTTGAGCTTCTCCAAAACGGTCTTGCAATAGCTTCTAATTCGGCTCAGAACCGATACGGAACTACTTGCATGAGCGCGATATCTCAGGCTAAGACAGAAAAGCTTTACGTTCATTCGGGTACGAAAGACCCCGATATGTATTACGGTGATGCGGTCGAACTTACCCTTAAGGAACTTCGTTCCAACATAGAAAGCTATAAGGGTATAAAGGTAGCGTTTAACGGTGTTGTTACAAAGGATAACAACAATGGAATTTATGTTGAGAGCTACGATGAAGAAACCGATATGTACTACGGTATATACGTATATTACGGTTACTACTTAAGCGGTGAGGGAATTGAGATAATCTCTGTCGGAAATGAGGTGCGTATCGTCGGTACTCTTCAGTACTACGAAGCAGGAGATTCTTATCAGATTGCCGATATCGGCTATCGTATGATGTATCCCGATGATCCTTCTAACCTTCAGAAAATAAGCGAAGGAAACGCTCCCGCTTATGTGAATACAGAAGCGAAGACCATTGTAAGTGGAACGAAAATCCTTACTCTTATTGAGACGGATGATGATGGAAATGAAACCGCGGTCACAAAGACGTTTGATTACGGCGAGCTCGCAATCGGTACATCCGCATCGGTTTCAAATCTTACTGTAAAGAGCGTATACACAACATCTAACGAAGAAAGCAGCCAGCTCGGCGCAATGACTATCACCTGTCAAGCAGAAGACGGCACAGAGATGACTGTAAGAACAGTTGTTCTTTATGACGCCGAAGGCAATCTTGTCACCGCAGAGGATTATCCTGCCGGTACCGTTATCAGCGTAAGAGGTGTTATTGACGCTTATAACGGAACCTATCAGCTTAAGGTGTTCTCTGTGAATGATATAAGTGTAGTATCCGAAGCTAAGTAATTTAAACTATATTTTACGCATACTTTTAATTAGATTTGTTTTTTAGCAAAAATATAATAAAATAAAAGAAAAGGAGCTATCATGAAAAAGTTACTTGCATTAGTCCTCGTTCTCGTTCTTGCGCTTACCACTCTTTCGGGATGCGACAAGATCAAGGATACGGTAGGTAACATCAAGGACAAAATCGTTGGTATTTTCGATAAAGACGGTATCACCGAAGAAGAACAAGAACTTCTTGACCTTGCATGTACTAACGTGTTCAATCTCTATAAGGAAGATCCGGTTGAAACTGCGGCGAATTTCGACCTAGTTAAATCGGTCATCATCGACGGTAAAACGTTTACCGTTACATGGACAGTTGATAATGAAGCTATCACGATTGTTGACAGTGCGACAGATGCAAACAAGGTTACAGTAGTTCTCCCAGTAGAACCCGCTGAAGCTATTGAATACGTCCTCACGGCAACAATTGCCGATGAAAAAGGCCACACAGCAACAAAAACATTCAACCGTACAGTTCCTAAATATCAGGTTCTCAGTTATGCTGATTACTACAAAGCTGAAAAGGAAGCTTCGGTTATTGTTGAAGGTATTGTTGTTGCAGTTCACTCTGTTAAGGCAGGCAACAAGTATAATCAGCTTTACGTTCAGGATCCGAACGGCAAGGGTGGTTATTACGTTTATTCTATGGAAGGCGATCCCACCGACCTTGGCATTAAAATGGGTATGACCGTCAAGATAACCGGTACAAAGGATATTTACAACAACGTAACCCACGAGATTGTAGGTGCTAAAGTTGAAATCAAGGATTCTACAGTTAAGGCAATTACGCCTGTCGATATTACGTCTGTTTTCGCAGCTGCTGAATCAGCTTCAGATGCAAATCTTGTTAACAAGCTTGGTATGCTCGTTACAATCAAGGGCGTTGAGATTACCGGACAGGATCTTGCTGAAAAGTCTCAGTACTATAAGTTTAAGCTTAACGGACTTGAAAACTATATAAGAGTTTATGCAACGGACTGCCCCGCAAACGTATCCGATGCAGCTCTTACCTCTATTCCTGCAGGTCACGCAGAGCACACAGGCTGGCTTGCTAACGTTACCGGTGTCGTTGTTATGTATAACGGCGCAATATATCTCAATCCTGTAAATGATACTCCCTTCGAGTATCTCTCTGAGATTGAAAGAACAGATGCACAAAAGGTTGAGTTCGAGCTTTCTAACCTCACTCTTCCCACTGAAATTCACATTGGTCAGACTATCACTCTTCCTAAGGCAACAACTTATGCGGATGAAGTGACTATTACTTGGACGTCCAATAATGAGTGTGCAGTTGTAAACGCAGACGGCACGCTTACCTTCACTCTTCAGAAGGAAGCTCAGACTGTAACGATTACAGCTACAGCTAAATGCGGTGAGACAGCAACCGACACAAAGACATTCACTATCGCGGTTGACGCAGCTCCGACTGTTGTTCCTTCTGTTGTTGAAGCTCCCAAAGCAGGTGTAGCTTACAAGTTCTATATGCTTCATAAGACTAACGGACTTGGTTACTACTTCGTTGGTACTACCACCGACAAGTCTTACTACCTCGCAACATCCGTGTCTGCCGCTGAAGCGGTTGACGTATATCTCGAAGCAGTTGACGGTGTTGCAGGTGCTTACAGACTCTACTTCGAGGCAGGAGAAGCAAAGACAAAGACCTACATTGAACTTTATGAGTATCAAGACGGAGAAGCAGGCAAGGGCAAGGGTAGCCTTAGACTCGTGACCGAAGTTCCCGCAAACTATTATACATACAATGCAGACCTCGGCACTCTCGTATATACCGCAGACGCTGATAACAGCTACTTTATCGGTACTTACAGCACGTTTGATACCTTCAGCGGTAATAATGCTTCTTACATTACAGGCGATAAAGCATCAAATCTTGGTGAAACTCAGTTCGTTGCACAGTTTGTAGTGCTTATTGACTCCAGCACTATCTCCGATGAAACTAAGGTTGCAACCGAAAAGGAAAACCTTAACGTATCGAAGACTGAATTCGTAGCAGACGGCTCTATCGAGCTTCCTAAGCCTACTGTTTACGGCGCAGACGTAACAATAACATGGTCTACCGACAGCGAGTGGGCAGTTGTTAAAGACGGCAAGCTCGTAGTTACACTTACCAGAACCGCGCAAAAAGTAACCCTTACCGCTACTATTAATTGCGGAAAAGTTACCGATACAAAAACGTTTGAGATAAACCTCGCTAAGAAGACTTACATAAATGTTACTAAGGTTACGGCTCCTGAAGTAGGCGTAGACTATAAGTTCTATCTCTTCCAGGAAAATCTTGGATACAATATCTATCTTAACGGAAAAGAGGGTAGCCAGCCTCGTTTCCTTGCAACATCTACTCTTCCTAGGGGCGGGGTTTACGTGCGCCTTGGGGCAGCAAAGGCCGAAGGTACATACAGAAAGTACTTCATGAAGTCGGATCGTAGC
>JAZRHO010000054.1:0-85061 GCA_045644805.1 Eubacteriales bacterium
TGCCTTTTGGCAGAACAGCCTATCACACTCCCTGCTCGTGTAAAGAGTCTTTCGCGGCATAAACCGCCGTCAGCACCGACGACGAAATAAAAAAGAACGCATTTGGTCAGAATGCGGATAGAAAAAGAAAAACAACCTAAACCGAATAAATCGATTTAGGTTGTTATTGGTGACCCGTGGGAGAATCGAACTCCCGTTACCGCCGTGAAAGGGCGGTGTCTTAGCCGCTTGACCAACGGGCCTTATGGTAGCGGATGTCGGATTTGAACCAACGACCTGCCGGGTATGAACCGGACGCTCTAGCCAACTGAGCTAATCCGCCATTTCGCTCGGTCTTCCGGACCGCTTGCCTATTATATCATAACAATTTTCAATTGTCAAGTCTTTTTTGAAATATTTTTGGAATATTTTATGAACTTCCGAGATTTGTTTTTTAGGCCGTGTTTTGCTCCAATATTATGTGCTGCCCATTAAAATTCGGCATTTTCATTGACAAAAGCACAATATTACATTATAATTATTATGATAGGGCTGAAAATTCAGCCGAGCAAAAAGTCCACCTTGAGAAAGAAGAGGTTGAATATGGATAGAATATATAATTTTTCAGCCGGTCCCGCTATGCTTCATGATGATGTTATAGCACGTGCGAAGGAAGAGATGTTCTCCTACGCAAAAAGCGGGATTCCCGTGGCAGAGATTCACCATAGGTCCGAGGAATACGAGTCTATAATGCGCTCGGCAAAGGAGTCGCTAAGACGCCTTATGAATATTCCGTCAAATTACAGAATTTTATTCATGCAGGGCGGTCCGCATGCGCAGTTTTCCGCAGTGCCGTTGAATTTGCTTTCAGAGCATAGATGCGCGGACTATATCGTTTCAGGTCAGCTTTCTGACAGGGCGATGAAGGAAGCCAAAAAATACGGAGATATTGCAATTGCCGCTACGTCAGCGGGAGCAAGTCCAGGATATTCGACCGTTCCATTTACGGAAAAGAGCGATTTCCGCCCGGACGCCGATTACGTTCATCTTTGCTTCAATAATATTATATACGGAACGCGGTTCCATTATATCCCCGATTCCGGCAATATTCCGCTGGTAGCGGATATGACCTCGTCTATACTCTCTGAGCCGATTGACGTAAGTAAATTCGGATTGATTTACGCAGGCGGGCAGGCAAATATAGGCGCATCGGGAATTACGGTTATTATTGTAAGGGAGGACCTTATAGGGAACGCCCGCTCTGATACACCGGCGTCACTGAATTATAAATTCGTCTGTGAAAACAATTCTCTTTATAACGCTCCGTCGGGTTATGAGATTTATATGGCGGCTATTACGTTTGAATGGCTCCTTTCAATCGGAGGACTTGAGGAGATGAAAAGACGTAACGAGAGGAAAGCGAGTCTTATTTACGATTATCTTGACAGTCAGCATTATTATACCGCGCCTGTGGATAAAAAATGCCGTTCTATGTCAAATATTTTGTTTACCACCGGAAATCATGAGTTTGACGAGAAATTTGTCGCGGAGGCGGAAGACTACGGTCTTAAAAATCTTGGAGGCCATCCGTCTGTCGGAGGAATCCGCGCGTCGATTTATAACGGCATGCCTCAGGAGGGTGTTCAAAAGCTCGTTGCTTTTATGAAGAGATTTGCGCTTGAAAATCCAAAACTTTAATATGAAGGCTGCCCCTGAGTGAATCGGGGCGGCTTTTATATATGTAGTATTGTATATACATAAATAATAAAAAGAGATAAAAAATTTTATTAAAATATGTAAAAAATAAGATTTGCATTTTTTGTCTCTTTATGGTAAAATATATAGGTTAAGATAAATTTAAGCTGAAATTTTGAAGTAAGAGGAAAAGAAATGATTCGTACAGATTTGAGAAATATCGCTATTATTGCTCACGTTGACCACGGAAAGACGACGCTTGTTGATGAAATGCTTCGCCAGGGCGGCATATACCGTGACAATCAGGAAATGGCAGAAAGAGTAATGGACTCGGGCGACCTTGAGAGAGAGAGAGGAATTACCATTCTCGCGAAGAATACGGCAATACATTATAAAGACGTCAAAATCAACGTTATAGATACTCCCGGCCACGCAGATTTCGGAGGCGAGGTTGAGCGTATACTAAAAATGGTAAACGGAGTTATTCTCCTTGTCGACGCGGCTGAAGGTCCTATGCCTCAGACGAGATTCGTTCTTGAAAAAGCACTCGCGATGAATCACAAGGTCATAGTGGTAGTTAACAAGATAGACCGTCCCGATGCGCGTCTTGATGAGATAGCGGATGAGGTTCTTGAGCTTCTTATTGAGCTTGACGCGAGCGACGAGCAGCTCGATTCGCCTATGATATTCTGCTCGGGCAGAGCGGGAACGGCTTCTCTTGATCCTCATACTCCCGGCAAGGATCTTGTGCCCTTATTTGAAAAAATCATAGAATACATGCCCGCTCCCGAGGGAGAAGAGGAAGACCCCCTTCAGCTTCTCGTTTCTTCTATTGACTATAACGAGTTCGTCGGAAGAATAGGTATCGGAAGAATTGAGCGCGGTGTTATCAAGCAAGGTCAGGGCGTTGCTATATGCAATTATCACGGCGAGGGTAAGTCAAGACCTTCAAAGATAGTTTCGATATACCAGTTTGACGGTCTTAAGCGAGTTCCGGTAACAGAAGCAAAGGTAGGAGATATCGTATGCTTCTCCGGCTGCGAGGATATATCGATAGGAGATACCGTCTGCGTTCCTTCTTGCGTTGAGCCTCTTGAGTTCGTCAAGGTCAGTGAGCCGACAATGGAAATGACCTTCTCCGTAAACGATTCTCCGTTTGCGGGCAAGGAGGGTAAATTCGTTACCTCGCGCCACCTTCGCGCACGCCTTTACCGTGAACTTCTGAAGGACGTTTCTCTTCGCGTCAGCGACGGTGAGACGACGGATAGCTTCCGCGTTGCGGGAAGAGGCGAGATGCACCTTTCGATATTGATAGAAAATATGCGCCGCGAGGGATATGAGCTTTGCTGCTCAAATCCCAGAGTGCTCTACAAGGAAATAGACGGAGTAAAGCATGAGCCGATAGAAAACGTAATAATCGACGTGCCTGAGGCTTATATGGGCTCGGTTATGGAAAAGCTCGGAGCGAGAAAGGGAATTCTTAACGATATGCAGCTCCACGGCACACGCCAGAAGCTATACTATACTATACCTACAAGATGTCTCTTCGGATACCGAAGCGAGCTCCTTACCGACACAAGAGGAGAAGGACTTATCTCTTCAATCTTTGCGGGATATGAGCCCTTCAAGGGTGAGATAAAAACGAGATTTACTTCATCACTCGTTGCGAGCGAAAAGGGAATTTCTACTACCTACGGACTCTTCCAGTCTCAGGACAGAGGACCTCTCTTTATAGGACCCGCTACTCCTGTTTACGAGGGTATGATAGTCGGAGAAAACCCCAAGCCCGATGATATTGAGGTTAACGTTTGCCGTGAGAAGCATCTGACGGCTATCCGTTCGTCGGGAGCAGATGAAAAGCTTACTCTTATAACACCTATTCAGCTATCTCTCGAGGAAGCGATAGAGTTTATTAACGACGATGAGCTTATTGAGGTAACCCCGAAGAGTATAAGACTGCGCAAGGTAGTTCTCGATACTCCTTCGCGTAAAAGAATCCAGGCGCAAAAGAGAGCTGCGCTTAAGGAAAACAAATGATATAGCCGTTTTTGCAAATAATTATTGATAAAAACGAGTAAAAAGACCGATTTTATGTTGAAATCGGTCTTTTTTATTTCATCAAAAGATTTGCTACTTTAAATCCAAAAGAGTGTATATTGCTTTTTGAATTTTAGGGTCAGCACTTTCAAGCTTTTTTAACACGTGCATATTTTTACCCGAAGTAATTACCGAGCCGCCTAGCGTGCGCGGTGTATCACTTAAACCAACAATATAATCTATAGAAACGTTATAGAATTTGGCAAGCGTCATAAGATGTCTTGTAGGGATTTCATTTTTTCCTGACTCGTAGCACTGATAATACTGCTGAGATATGTTCAAAATTTCGGCAATATCAGATTGCTTTAAATCTCTATCTTCTCTCAAATCTCTTAATCTGCTCATAAATTCCTCACATAATATGTTGTTAATTTTATACTTATATAATAATAGGATTTTATGTAAAAACGTTGACAAACATTGAAAATTATGTTAAACTGCTATCAATACATAAAATATTATGTTAATATAAAATATACATTTCCAAAAAAGGAGAAAAATAAAGAATGAAAAAAGCAAAACACATTTTATTACTCTTTTTAATAATATGCATGAGCGTATTTATTCTGTCATCCTGCGATGGGCTTGATATGGAAAAGGTCAATGAAATTTTAGCAGGTCTTAAAGGCGGTGCCGGAAATCCCGATTGCATTCATACGGGAGCTGAATGGGTAGTAAAAAATGAAGCTTCGTGCACTGCTGACGGAGAGAAAATTTTAGTTTGCCCTGATTGCAGCGCGATCGTTTCAACTGAAAGCATACCGGCGCTCGGTCATGACGAGGCAAGTCATGAAGCAAAACCTGCTTGCACTGGCACAGGCTGGGACGCATACGTCACCTGTTCCAGATGCGATTATACTACGTATGTAGAAAAAGCGGCAACAGGACATAATTTTGAAAATAAAGTATGCATTTGGTGCGGAGACGAAAAAGCAAGCGAAGGTTTGAATTTTACTTCTAACGGAGACGGCACGTGCTCTGTTAGCGGAATAGGAACTTGTACGGATACCGATATAATAATTCCGGAAGTATCACCTGATGGGGACCGTGTAACAAGTATAGGCGATCATGCATTCCCTGATTGCTCTAGCATAACAAGCGTAACGATTGGCAACAGCGTAACATATATAGGCATTCATACATTCTCTGGTTGCAAAAGCCTTACAAGCGTAACGATTGGTAATAGCGTAACATATATAAGCGATTCTGCATTCGATGATTGCACCAGCCTTACAAGCATAACGCTTGGTAATAGCGTAACAAATATAGGTGATTGGGCATTCTCTGGTTGCGACAGCCTTACCACTGTATATTATGGTGGAAGCGAGGAAGACTGGTCCGATATTTCAATAGGTTTCTCTGGTGATACATGGCTTACTAACGCTACCAGGTATTATTACAGCGAAAGCGAGCCGACGGAAGCAGGCAACTTCTGGCATTATGATGAAAACGGTAATATTGAAATCTGGTAATCTAAAATCCATAATTTTACCGCCGCGGAACGAAAAACCGCGGCGGTTTTTGCTGTTACTAAATACTGCTTCTCGTTTCCTTAACCAAAGCTAGCGAAGCCTTTGCCATATAGATTAAAAACAGCAAGGAAATTAACGCTGCGCAAATGCGGACTGCAACAAAGTCGCGAAAGACGAAAAGCGCTGATATAAGTGCCGCAAGCAAAAGGAGCTTCTGTATGCCCTTCGGCACGTCTATTATGGCTTTTCCGAGAAGACGCGAGGTGTTGCCGATTCCGAGGACGGCGAGGAGAATATAAGAGAGCGCTGTGATAAGCGCGGGTACTAAAAGACTGCCACCCGGTATAAAAATAAATCCCAGAGTTACCGCAAGCGCTGCGGGAATTGCTCCGCAGATAAAAACGCCGAGCACCCGTTCTTTAGCAATTGCTACGCTTGACATGCATTGAGCAAGCGCAAGAGGAATCGGTATAAGGGAAGCGATAAAAATTACCGGAAGGGCGCTTTGATATTCCGCCGGAGCAAGAATTGCAAAAATATCCGGCGCAAGCGAAAGAAAGCAAATTATTATTCCAATGCATATAGATATAACAGTGTCTAAAACTCTTTTTATTCTATGGAACTCACCCGATCGCACCTTTCGCATTATCCAGGGGCAAAGAGTGCTGCATATACCGGAGGTTACAGCAACGAGAGCAATACCTGCCGAGTAGGCAACCGAATACTTGCCAAGCGAGTCTTTTCCCAAGAATTCGGATATCAGAATCTTGTCTGCTTGAGATATGACGATTACGGCAAAATAGTATGGCAGCATAGGAAGGCAAAGCCGCAAAAGAAGCTTTAAGCAGTCGTGAGAATAGGCGATGATGCCTGCGCGTGTCAAGTTTTCGCGGAGCTTTTCTCTTTTTGCCTGTATTATGGATATAATGGTAAAGCATAGTGCCGCAGCGCATAGAAAGAAAGTAAGAGTGCCTATTTTTGTGCTTATGTGATTTATATCCTTTGTAGCCGATATGCTGATAATTATAATACTGCAAACGGGCGCGGCGATGCTTTGTATGAGAGTTGCTATAAGCGTCGGTATCCACTTATAAAGGTAACGGCATCTTGATAGGTAAAGATTTATAACGCTTGACGATGCAGCGGTGAAGAAGAGAAAAATATATGCATTCGGAAAGCTCATGCCACCGCCCGTGACAAGTTTAATACACCAAAACACAAAAACGGTTACCGTAGTGACAACGAGCGTCAACAAAGAAGAAATCAGTATTGTTATGTGAGTTCGTCTTCGGTATTTTTGGAAAGCGCGCATAACAACACCGCCCGAAAGCTCGAGCGAGCCGATAACAAGCGCAAGTGAGAGATAACTCGAGAAAAGCGAGTATTCGCCATATTCCATAGGTGTAAGTATCCTTGTGAAAACGGGAGTGAAAATCAGCGCCGCACCCTTGGATAAAAGGTTGATAAACGTATAATAGACCGATGATCTGGCGGGAAGATTCAGCTCTGTGGTTATGGCAAATTTTGAAAGCGCCTTCCTTTTTTTCATAAGTGCATTGCCTGAGTTTTCGTTATTCATTTCCGTCTCCTTACGTTTTGTATCTATTTTTTCCGAAAAAGCATATAATAAAGCCGGGAAAATATGATGCTTTTGAAGAATTTTACACAAAATACTTCATTTTGCCACTTGAAAATAGTTACTTTAGCAGAAATTTGCAGGTTATTTGTAAAAATATTGCAAAACTATTGATTTTGATGTCTAAATATGGTAAAATCGTTACATATACTATTTTGGAGGATAAAACCAATGTTCAAATCAGAGTATTTAAACGACCTTATGGCGCGTGTTGAGCGCCGCAATCCCGGAGAGCCTGAGTTCCATCAGACGGTACGCGAGGTTCTTGAATCAATCGAGCCCGTGCTTATGCAGCGTCCCGAATATATCAAGGCGGGCGTTATAGAAAGACTCGTTGAGCCGGAAAGAATTATCAAGTTCAGAGTTCCGTGGGTAGATGATAACGGAAACGTTATGGTAAACCGCGGATTCCGCATCCAGTTTAACAGCGCGATAGGTCCTTACAAGGGCGGCCTTCGTTTCCATCCCAGCGTAAACGAAAGCATCATTAAGTTCCTCGGCTTTGAGCAGACCTTCAAAAATTCCTTGACCGGTCTTCCTATGGGCGGCGGCAAGGGCGGCTCTGATTTCGATCCTAAGGGTAAATCCGACGCAGAGGTTATGCGCTTCTGCCAGAGCTTCATGACCGAGCTTTCTAAGTACATAGGCGCAGATACCGACGTTCCTGCGGGAGATATAGGTGTTGGCGCTCGTGAAATAGGATATCTCTTCGGCCAGTATAAGAGACTTCGCAATGAATTTACCGGCGTTCTTACAGGAAAAGGGCTTCCTTACGGCGGATCTCTCATCCGTCCTGAAGCTACCGGCTTTGGCGCGGTTTACTACACTGTTGAAATGCTTAAGGACTTCGGTGAGAGCGTAGAGGGTAAGACCTTTGCGATATCCGGCTTCGGTAACGTTGCATGGGGTACAGTTCAGAAGATAACCGAGCTTGGCGGTAAGGTTGTTACCGTTTCCGGTCCTGACGGTTATGTATATGATAAAGACGGTATCAATACTCCCGAAAAGATTGCTTACCTTCTTGAGATGCGCGCATCCTGCCGTAACAGAGTTGAAGACTACGCTGATAAGTTCGGTGTACCCTTCTTCAAGGGCGAGAAGCCTTGGGGCGTAAAGGTTGACGTTATTATGCCTTGCGCTACTCAGAATGAGGTTGACGTTGAAGAAGCTAAGAAGATAGTTGCAAACGGCGTTAAGTATTACGTAGAGGTTTCCAATATGCCTACGACGAACGAGGCTGTTGCTTACCTTATGCAAAACGGCGTTGTCGTTGCTCCCTCAAAGGCAGTTAACGCAGGCGGTGTTTCTGTATCCGGTCTCGAAATGTCTCAGAACTCCATGCGTTACGGCTGGAGCGCGGAAGAGGTTGACGCAAAGCTTAAGGATATTATGAAGAATATCTACCGCAGCTCTGTCAACGCGGCTAAGGAGTTTGGCATGGAAGGCAACCTTGTTGCAGGTGCAAATATCGCCGGCTTCATTAAGGTAGCTGACGCAATGCTCGCTCAGGGCGTGGTTTAAAAATTAAAAGCGAGACGTAAATAACATTAAAAATAAAAAGCACTTATGATTTGCTGATTATCGGCATTTCATAAGTGCTTTTTATTTTTAACAGTTTAGATATTCTTTTATTTTTTTGTTCCTATGTTAATTCTTGAAATGGCTCTTGCGAGCTTCGCTTTGGCGATTTTTATTTCCATATCATCACGAGCTGTGGCAAGAGTGTGTTCGGCTTTTTCTTTTGCACGTTCGGCGCGCTTGACGTCTATATTGTCGGCAAACTCAAAAGTTGTTGCCACTACCTTCGCTTCGCCTCCGCTTACCAGAATAAAGCCACCTGAAGCAGCAGCCTCGCGCTCTGTACCGTCGGGAAGAGTCAGCTTTGCACGTCCTGTACCGAGAGGTGCGAGCAGGTCTGCGTGAGAACGCATTATTTGTACGTCACCGTTTTCGGTCTTTACGAGAATGCTTCTTGCCTCTCCGTTGAATATTTCGCCGTCGGGAGTGGCTATTTTAACAGTAAAATTATTCACGTTATTTTCTCCTTAGGGCTTCCCTTTATTATGTGTTATCCGACTTTAAAAGCTTAGCTTTTTCAACCGCTTCGTCAATAGTACCTACAAAGAGGAATGCAGATTCCGGAAGATCATCATGCTTACCGTCAATAATCTCCTTGAAGCCGCGAATCGTCTCCTTGATAGGAACGTAACGGCCTTCCATACCGGTGAACTGCTCAGCGACAGAGAAAGGCTGAGAAAGGAAACGCTGTATTTTTCTCGCTCTGTTTACTATGAGCTTGTCTTCTTCCGACAACTCATCCATACCCATAATAGCGATAATATCTTGAAGTTCTTTGTATCTTTGCAGAATACTTTGCGTAGCGCGAGCTACCTCATAGTGCTCAATACCGACTACGTCGGGTGAGAGTATACGTGATGTTGAATCAAGCGGGTCAACCGCAGGATAAATACCCAAAGACGCAATGCTTCTTGAAAGTACCGTTGTTGCGTCAAGATGAGCGAAAGTTGTTGCTGGAGCGGGGTCTGTCAAGTCATCGGCAGGCACGTAAACGGCTTGGACGGAGGTTATAGAGCCTTTTTTAGTTGATGTTATACGCTCCTGAAGTGCACCCATTTCGGTGGCAAGCGTGGGCTGATATCCAACCGCTGAGGGCATACGTCCGAGAAGTGCTGAAACCTCAGAACCTGCTTGAGTAAATCTGAATATATTGTCTATGAATAGAAGCACGTCCTGACCCTGTCTGTCACGGAAGTATTCAGCCATGGTAAGACCTGAGAGCGCAACTCGCATTCTTGCTCCGGGAGGCTCATTCATCTGACCATAAACTAAAGCGGTTTTCGAGATAACTCCCGATTCTTGCATTTCGTTATAAAGGTCATTTCCCTCACGCGTACGTTCACCAACACCGGAGAATACGGATATACCACCGTGTTGCTTTGCTATGTTGTTTATAAGCTCCATTATAAGCACGGTTTTGCCGACTCCGGCTCCGCCGAAAAGACCTATTTTACCGCCCTTTGCATAAGGCGCAATGAGGTCTACTACCTTAATACCCGTCTCAAGTATTTCGGTAGTTCCTTCTTGCTCTGAAAACGCAGGGGGATCACGGTGAATACACCAGCGCTCCGCATTCTTGGGATTGGGCTTATTATCTACCGCTTCTCCCAGAATATTAAATATTCTTCCGAGAGTTTCCTCTCCTACAGGAACTGTTATACCCATGCCCGTGTCAACTGCGTTCATGCCGCGAGCCATACCGTCGGTTGACGACATAGCAATACATCTGACAACGTCGTCACCTAACTGCTGCGCAACCTCACAAACTACTTTTTTGCCTTCATGCTCTATTTCTATGGCATTGAGAAGATTGGGAAGATGGCCGTTCTCAAATTTAATATCAAGCACGGGGCCTATTATCTGAATGATTTTGCCGATATTTTTCATAATAGAAAAATAATCCTTTCTTTAGCCGATTTTTAATTTGTTAAGGTGATTTTTTATCCTGACATCTGAGTAAAATCGACTTTTGAATTTTTGTACTATAACGCTTCTGAACCCGAAACGATTTCTGTGATCTCCTGCGTGATGACTGCCTGGCGTGCTCGGTTAAACTTAAGCATGAGAGTTTCTATCATTTCCTCAGCGTTTTTATTTGCTGAATTCATCGCCATTCTTCGCGAAGCACATTCCGAAGCAACCGATTCGCATACAGCGGCATATATGAGTCCACCTATATATCCGGGCATAATACTTTCAAATATTTCGGTTGCATCTCCTTCGAAAATAGGTTCTCTTTTAACATTTTCCGCTGACTCGGGGAGGGGAAGTATATCTTCATATATCGGAGATTGAGTCATCATGGAAACAAACTTTGTATACAGAAGCTTAACGCTTGATATTTCTCCTGCAAGATAAGCGGAGAATATTTTGTCGGCAAGCTTAAAACAGTCTCCGACTCCCATATCCGCTACCTGAAAGTACCCTTCGGCGAAGAGTTCACGTGAGCGTCTTGCGAAGTATTCGGCTGACTTTTTACCTATGGGAAGATATACGCCGTCAGATTTCTTGTCAAGGGCTGATGAGAGCTTAAAAATATTATTGTTATAGCCACCTGCGAGGCCTCGGTCTCCGGCTATAACAACGTAAAGTGTTTTGCCTTCCGAGACGGGTGGAGCAAGCTCCTTCAGCACTGCAGTGCCTCCTATTACCGAAATTGCTTCGGAGAGAATGTCCATATAGGGCTTAGCGCCTTCGGCGCGTTCCTTAGCATGGCGAAGCTTTGAGGTCGCAACAAGCTCCATAGCTTTGGTTATCTGCATTGTTCCCTCAACGCTTTTTATGCGTCCCTTTATGTCATTTATAGATGCGCCTGCCATGGACTCACCTCCTTTTTTAGCTGTAAATATCAGAATTTATTGTTATGCAAGGAATTTGCTCTTGCAGGCAAGGATAGCTTCTTTAAGTTCTTCTTCGTTTTCCTTGCTCATATTTCCGCTTTCTCTTATGTCTGAAAGCAAGTTTTCTTTGGTTGCAGTAAGGTACTCAAAAAGTTCGGTTTCAAAGTCATGAATCTCCTCTACGGGTATGTCACGCAAAAGATTGTTTACAACAGCGTATATGATTGCCACCTGAAGCTCTACTGCAATGGGGGAATTCCTGCCTTGCTTAAGAACCTCAACTATTCGTTTTCCTTGTTCAAGCCTTGCCATAGTATCGGCATCAAGATCGGATCCGAATTGAGCAAATCCCTGAAGCTCTCTGTACTGTGAGTATAAAAGCTTAAGCGAGCCGGCAACTTTTTTCATTGCCTTTATCTGAGCATTACCGCCTACTCTCGATACCGAAATACCGGGGTTGACGGCAGGACGTATTCCTGCGTGGAACAGCTCTGTTTCAAGGAAAATCTGACCGTCAGTTATCGAGATAACGTTGGTGGGAATATATGCCGAAACGTCACCTGCTTGAGTCTCGATTATAGGAAGAGCGGTAAGCGAGCCACCTCCGCATTCTGGAGAAAGCCTTGCCGCGCGCTCAAGAAGTCTTGAATGAAGATAGAATACGTCACCGGGATAAGCTTCTCTGCCCGGAGGACGTCTGATAAGAAGAGAGAGTGCTCTGTATGCTACTGCGTGCTTTGATAAGTCATCGTAGATAATAAGCGCATCAAGTCCCTTATCCATAAAGTATTCGCCCATAGCGCAGCCCGCATAAGGAGCGATATACTGAAGCGGAGCAGACTCTGCCGCTGTAGCAGATACGACTATCGTGTAGTCCATTGCTCCGTTTTTGTAAAGCGTATCCACAACGCCAGTTACAGTTGACTGCTTCTGACCTATTGCAACGTAAATGCAGATAACGCCCTTGCCCTTTTGGTTAATTATAGTATCGGTGGCGATGACCGTTTTACCCGTCTGACGGTCGCCGATGATAAGCTCACGCTGACCTCTGCCTATTGGTATCATAGCGTCGATAGCCTTAATACCTGTCTGAAGTGGTACGGATACCGATTTTCTTTCTATAATTCCGTATGCACGACGCTCTATGGGCCTGTATTCTGATGGTTTTATAGGACCTTTTCCGTCGATAGGCTCACCTAGAGCGTTAACGACTCTTCCTATCATTTCATCTCCAACGGGCACGGATACGACTCGGCCCGTGCGCTTTACTACACTGCCCTCGGTAATTCCAACGTCGTTACCGAGAAGAACTGCGCTTACCGAGTTTTCTTCAAGGTTAAGCGCCATGCCGTAGCTGCCATTAGTAAATTCGAGCAGTTCGTTTGCGCGGCATTTGTCAATTCCGTGCACTTTGGCAATACCGTCGCCGACGGAGATAACGTATCCTATCTCGTCCTGCTCGACCTTTTTAGAGTAATTTCGAATTTGCTCTTTTATTATTTTGCTGATATCTTCGATTTTTGACTGCATTGTATCACCAACTTTTGATTAAAGTATAGTATTCTTGAGAGTTGATTCGATAGCGTCAAGGCGCGAGCGCAAGGAGCCGTCAAGCTGCTTGCCCATATAGCGGAGCTTTATTCCGCCCAGCACCGATTTATCTATCGTGTTCCGAAGAACTATTGTTTTACCTGTCATTTCTTTGAGTTTTTTCTTAAGAGCCGCCATCTGAGGCTCGGAAAGTCTTATCGCACTTATTACTTCTGCGTTGCAAATTCCGCGCGATTCATTGTAAAGAGATACGTATTCCGACGCTATTCTGGGAAAAATGTGGACCGAGTGCTTCTCGCAAAGTATCTTTAAAAGATTTCTTACGGATTCATCAACAGACGAAAAAGCGCGTTCTATGAGAGACAGCTTTTCGTGAACTGAAAGTGCCGGTGTATCCGCAAGCTTTGCGTATTCTGGATTTTCGGTAAGGGCTTTGCTTGCCGCGCGAACGTCTTCAAGCGCCGAGTTTGTAGTGCCGAGCTCATCTGTAAGGGATAAGAGAGCCTCAGCATAATCCTTCGCCCCACTCATGATTTGTTACCCAGCTTATTGATGAAATCGTCAATAAGCGTTTCATGGTCGCGGCTGTTAATATCTCTTTCAATAACCGCCTGTGCGATATTTAGAGCCATTCCCGATACTTCGTCCTTGACGTCGTTAATAGCACGGGCTTTTTCAAGCTCTATCTGCTCCTCTGCGCGTTCAAGTACTCTGTCTGCTTTGCCTGCTGCCTCTTTGAGTATTTCTTCCTCGCGAAGCTGGGCACGTCTGACTGCGTTTCTGAGAATATCCTCACTCTCTTCCTCAGCGTGAGAAATTTTTTCTTCGTACTGCGCCTTCATCTCATCTGCTGACTTTTTCGAGCTTTCTGCGTCTGAATACATATCGTCGATCTCCTTTTGACGGGAGTCTATCATGTTTTTTACAGGCTTGAAAAGAAGCTTTTTCAGAAAAACATAAAGTATGATCAGGTTTATCCATGCAAAAATCATGGTAAAAAAGTTCACGCCGACAAAGGCTTCAAACTGATCAAGTACAACTTCCATTTGTTTCTCCTTTTAAATTACATAGCCGTTTTGTAAACTTATAATTACAAAACTCCCATAAATATAAGGAGAAGTGAAACGACGAGAGAATAAATACCCGTTGTTTCTGTAATAGCACAACCGAGAATCATGTTGGTACGGAGAGTGCCTGCCATTTCGGGCTGGCGAGCCATTCCCTCAAGTGCCTTACCAACGGCATTTCCTTCACCGATAGCAGGTCCGATAGCACCGATTCCCATACAGAGAGCAGCACCGAGTGCTCTTGCTGCGTTAATAATTGCTAATCCGATATCCATTTTGTTTCCTCCATAAATATAAATTTTATTTAATCTTTTTATCTTTGTCTTATAAATACTATTATACCAATTCCTCTGACGGGGGATTTGCCGTTCCGACGTAAACCATTGTAAGAAGCGAGAACACGAGTGCCTGAACGAATCCTGAGAAGAGGTCGAAATAGATTGAAAGGAAAGCGGGAATACCTGCTGCTAAGAAGGGTATTTCAGCAAGAACTCCGGGAAGCCATCCAAATAAAAGTGCCGAAATCATAGAAAGCGCCGCATATACTAAAGCGGTAAGAACTCCGCCACCGGCTACGTTTCCGAAATGACGGAAAGCGAGTGATATGGGCTGTGCAATTTCTGAAACAATGTTCATAGGCGTCATTACAACAATCGGCTCGGTGAATCCCTTAAGCCACGCCTTGAAACCAAAGTTTTTGATACTAGAATACCATACAAGAGCTGTTGTAACCAATGCCCAGGCAAGGGTTACGGATAGGTCAGCGGTTGTAGAGCGGAATATCTGAGTCGTTCCGATAAGCGTTCCTACTATTGAAGAAAGAAACAGTGTTCCTATATACGGAGCAAATTTTGCGTTGTGCTTACCCATTGTATCCTCTACCATTCCATAGAGCATGGAAACGAGCTTTTCAGTGACAACCTGCATCCTTCCCGGTCTCTTTTTTAAATTTTTGCCGAGAAAGTAAGCCGCCAGTATAAGAATAATAGTTACGGCAAGAAGCGATATAGCAGTCTGCGTTATGTTAATGTAAGTACCGAAAAAGGGGATTCTGAAATATATTTTCGCACCGCTTACGTTTATATCCACGTTATTTCTCCTTTCTCTTTAAGATTGCTGACAAGCTCAGTATGGGCTTGAACATAAGGAGCGGTATCAAGGTCGCTATAAGATTGAATTGCTTTGTTATAAAAGCAACGATAAGAGATACAGCCATAACTACGCTCCTCACGATGTAAGAAAGCTTTATAGCATTTGCAAGCTTGCCTTGATTTTCTCTTGCGAATTTTGCCGTTTCATCATCGTAAGGATCTTCCTCAGAGTTATTGTCTACGGCTTCTGTCGGCGGCAGAGGCTGTGTTTTTGAAAAATCAGCCGTCGACAGACAATTATCAACCGCCCGGTTTACGGTTATGCAAATAAATACAAAGTTGAGTATAGTTACACAGACTCCGAGCAGAGCACCGAGCAACACCTTGTAATCGAAGCTTCCTATTATGATATAAACAGCGCATATAATAGCTCCGACCGTAAACTCACCGATTGCGAGAAACAGTGCTTCTCGAAGCGGGATTTTATTTGAATTCATTTTTTAGCTTCATCTCCCTTTGGTGACGAATTTTGCTTTTCCAACGCCTCAAGCGCTCTTCCTGAACGTATTACGAATACGACCATAGAATAAAGCCCAGAAAAGACTCCGAGTAAAATGAAAACTACGTATATAAAAGAGCCTATCTCCGTGTACTTATCCAGAAGCCACGCTAAAAGGAACATAATCGCTATTGGCGAGAGCAGGCTTATGATAGCCTGTATAACTATATTTATCACGTAAAGAGGAGTGATAAATCTTTTGTAACTGTTTTTCATAATATATATTTTAGTATTTTGCACTTTTTATTGCAAGCGTATTTTCTCTATTCAACTAATAGTAGAAAAATGCTTTTCTATTTTATCTATTATCATTCCGTAAGCCACGGGATTCATACCGCCTTCGGGGATAATGATGTCCGCGTTCTTCTTGCTGGGCTCGACGAATGCGTCGTGCATTGGCTTAACGGTTGAAAGATACTGTTCAACGACCGAGTCAAGTGTTCTTCCTCTCTTTTTAACGTCTCTCATTATCCTGCGCAAAATGCGAACGTCTGGGTCGGTGTCCACGTATATTTTCATATCAAGGCGAGAGAGAAGCTCTTGGTTTTCAAAGATAAGAATACCTTCGAGGATTATAACGTCAGACGGCTCAACGAGACGTATGTCACGGCTCCTGTCATGAATAGTATAATCATAGACCGGGCATTCTATTGCTTCGCCTCTTTTCAGCGCGTCAAGATGACGGATAAGAAGCTTTGTATCGAAAGCAGAGGGGTGGTCGTAGTTAACATGCGCGCGCTCTTCCTTCGGTATATCCTTTTGCGATTTATAATAATCGTCATGACGAAGCATTGAGATTTTACTTCCGAAGTGAGCGGCGATATTATTCGCAAGAGTGGTTTTACCGCTTCCCGAACCGCCGCCTATGCCTATTACCATAATGCTTTTCATAAAAAGACCCCCGTTTTATCGGATTATCTCGTATATCATTTTTCCTTTTTGAACAGGCTCTGCCGAAATTATTACAGCATCCGAAACAATTCGTTCCGCTTCCGCAAGAGTTTCTCTTTTATCGGTGATAAGAGTCGCAATAAGATCTCCCTTTTGTACCTTGTCACCTGTTTTTTTGATAAGAATAATACCTGCCTTTGGATCTATAACGTCATCCTTCCTTTCGCGTCCTGCGCCCAGCTTCATCGCTGCAGTGCCTATCATTTCCGCGTTGCACGAGTGGATATATCCGTTCTCAGTTGCGAAAATGCCAAACGAGTGCTCACCTTCGCCGAACTTCGACGGATCGCGTGCATAAGATGCGTCACCGCCCTGCAAGTCTATCCATTCGCAGAACTTTTCAAAGGCATGCCCTTCGTCAAGCATCCGAGATGCAAGATTCTTTGCTTCGTCCGCTGAAAGCGAGCATGATAACTCTATCATAATTGACGAAAGCGCCAGGCAAACCTCGCGAAGGTCTTCGGGGCCCTTGCCCATCAGAACGTCTATCGCCTCGCGCACCTCAAGCGCGTTGCCTATGGCATGACCTAAGGGAATATCCATATTCGTTATTACGGCTGCCGTGCGTCTGCCGCGCATAGTGCCGATTTTTACCATCGTTTTTGCAAGCTCCTTTGCCATTTCGGGAGTTGACATAAAAGCTCCGCTTCCGCACTTTACGTCGAGAACTATCGAATGAGTGCCTGCTGCAAGTTTTTTACTCATAATCGAAGACGCGATAAGAGGAATTGAATCAACGGTTGCCGTTACATCGCGCAACGCATAGAGCTTTTTATCGGCAGGGGCAAGATTTGCGCTTTGTCCGATTACGGCAAGAGAGCATTGTTCTACTTGTTTTACAAATTCATCAGGGGAGAGGGAGGTTTTAAAGCCGGGGAATGATTCTAACTTATCAACCGTTCCGCCGGTATGCCCAAGACCTCTTCCGCTCATTTTTGCAACTATACCGCCTGCTGCGGCAACTATGGGAGTTACAATAAGAGTAGTTTTATCTCCGACACCGCCGGTGGAATGCTTATCAACGCTTCTGTCCCCGAACATATCGAGGTTTACCGTATCTCCCGAGGTTGCCATAGCATCTGTAAGCGCGGAGATTTCATCAGCGCTCATGCCCTTAAAATACACTGCCATCATAAGAGCTGACATCTGATAATCGGGAATCTCTCCCGCTGTATAGAGCTTTATTAATTCGTATATCTCTTTTTCACTAAGCTCTTCTCCGCGTTTTTTCTTTTCTATAATGTCGTACATTCTCATGAGAATACACCTATCCTATGTTATCCGCACCGAAGCTTTCGGGCAGAAGCTCGCCGAGAGTGAATATTTTTTCGCTTTCGCCGTCCGAAAGAATTATCCGAAAATCCTTTTTGCAAAATTCTGCCATCACCTGGCGGCAAACTCCGCAAGGCGGGCAAAAGCTTTCTATATCATTCTCTCTTTTTCCTCCGACTATCGCAATAGCCGAAAATTTCGTCTCTCCCGCATGTACCGCGCTGAAAAACGCGACGCGCTCAGCGCATACTGTTGGAGTGTATGATGAGGACTCTATGTTGGCACCCGTGTAGATTTTTCCACCTGCCGTGAGAAGCGCTGCGCCAACCGCAAAGCCCGAATACGGGCAGTAGCTTTTTTGCCTTGCGGATATGGCAGCCTCTGTCAGAAGTTTTACGGTTTCACTGTTCATAAAGGTACCCGCCTTAAAAATTAAAAATCCGTGAAAATGCCGAAGCATTCGAGCACCGCTTTGCCGATGCTTGAAAATCCTTCAAGCGTACCGAGATTTTCGGTACTTTTTCCTCCGTCGTATATAATAAACGGAATATATTCTCTTGTGTGGTCGGTACTGTCATCCGAAGGATCGCAGCCGTGATCTGCACATATCATAAGAACGTCGTCCTTTTCGAGAAGCTTTATAAAATCCGAAAGCCAAAGATCGAATTCGCTTAAAGCCACGGCATAACCGTCTGCATCCTGCCTGTGTCCGTAGAGCATATCAAAATCAACGAGATTTACAAAGCAAAGCCCGTTAAAGTCACGGAGCGCCAGCTCGGACGCCTTTTCCATTCCTTCTTTGTTTGAGTGAGTAGGATAGGTTTCCGTTATGCCTGCCATAGCGAAGATATCGCCAATCTTTCCGACACCTATAACGTCCTTTCCCGCTTCATTCAGTATATCAAGCATAGTTCCCTTTGGGGGATGGAGCGAAAAGTCACGTCGGTTTGCAGTTCTCTTATAATTGCCCGACGTGCCCGTGAACGGACGCGCTATAACTCTTCCGACGCCGTGCTCTCCGACAAGAATCTCTCGTGCGCTCCTGCAAATTTCATAAAGCTCCTCTGTCGGAATGACGTCCTCGTGAGCGGCTATCTGAAATACACTGTCTGCCGATGTGTAAACTATAAGCTTTCCTGTTTTGACGTGCTCGTCTCCATAGTCTCGTATAACGTCTGTACCCGAATAAGGAAGGTTGCACAGCGTACCTCTGCCGACCTTTTTTTCAAAAGCATCTATAATCTCTTCTGGGAATCCGTACGGATAGGTGGGCATAGGAGTTTTTGATACGATGCCTGCAATTTCCCAGTGCCCGGTGGTGGTGTCCTTACCGCGGCTGAGCTCCATCACACGCGCGACGCTTGCAGACGGATTTTTTACCTTAGGAAGGCAGTCCACTCCGTCTATGTTACCAAGACCCATTGCCTTCATAGTCGGAACTTTCAAGGCTCCGGTCGCATGCGCGCTTTTTAGTGTGTTTGCTCCCGTATCGTTAAAATCGGCGGCATCGGGGGCTGCACCTATTCCAAACGAATCAAGAACGATAAGAAAAACTCGTTTCATATCTTTTGATTCCTTTACTTTTGCATCTTGATAGCAACCTCAAGCGCTATCTTCATCATATCTGTAAACGTATTTTGTCTTGCATCAGCATCAAGTGCCTCTCCTCGTCTTATATGGTCGGAAACAGTGCATATTGCAAGCGCGTTTTTGCCTGCCGCCGCCGCGTTCATATAGAGAGCAGCAGCTTCCATTTCAACACCGAGAACGCCCATTTTGTACCAGCCTTCGTTAAAGCCTTGGCGTGCGTTATAGAAAACGTCGGAGGAAAGAAGGTTTCCCACCCGGTAGCGAACGCCCAGAGCCTTAGCCTCGTTTACGGCAAGCTCAAGCATTTTATAGCTTGCTATCGGAGCGAACGTACCGCCGAGATCATACTGATCGGCATACATAGAGTTTGTGCATGCGCCCATGCCTATGATTATATCGCGTAGCTGAACGTCATCTGCAAGACCTCCCGCAGAGCCTATTCTGATTATATTATCTACTCCAAAGAAGTTGAAAAGCTCGTAGGAATAAATACCTATGGAGGGCATACCCATACCGCTTGCCATTACAGACACGGGGACACCCTTGTAAGTACCCGTGTAGCCCTGAATACCGCGAACGTTGTTAACAAGGCGCGCATTCTCGAGGAAAGTTTCCGCCACGAATTTAGAACGGAGCGGGTCTCCTGGCATAAGAACTGTTTTTGCAAAATCAGCCGAAGTTGCTTTTATATGCGGTGTATGTTGTTCGGACATAATGTAACTCCTTAATAATTTAATTGGCTTTTTTCATTTTTTGCTATTTTAACTACGCGGCTCGTACCGAGTCTTGACGCGCCAAGCTTAATGAAGTCCTCCGCGTCTTCAAGCGAAGCTATACCGCCTGCCGCTTTGATGAGAACGCCGTCTGCTATATGCTTTGCGAAAAGGGAAACGTCATCGCGCGTCGCACCGCCGGTCGAAAAACCGGTAGAGGTCTTTATATAATCCGCTCCGGACTTACTGACAATTTCACACATTTTTATCTTTTCCTCTTCGGTAAGAAGGCAGGTCTCGATAATTACCTTAAGTATTTTATCCGCGCATGCCTCGCGGAGTGCCACAAGCTCATTCAGAATATCATCGTATCTTTTGGATTTCAGATGTCCTATATTTATTACAGTGTCTATTTCATCTGCTCCGTTTTCTATTGCTTGCTTTGCTTCAAAAACCTTTACTGCTATTGTATTGTATCCGTTAGGAAAGCCTATTACCGTACATATCTTAAGCTTATCCCCTACGTAATCCTTTGCTTCTTTTACGTAAGAGGGGGGAATGCATACCGATGCCGTAGCATATTTTATACCGTCGTCACAAATTGCCTTTATATCCTCAAGAGTTGCACTGACAGATAATAAAGTGTGGTCGCATTTTGAGAGAATTTCAGAAATTTTCATAATGTATTCCTTTTTTAAAATAACTTTTTGTAAACTAATATTTACTTCTGCTTCTTTATACGCTTGCGCCAACACCTATGGCACATGGCAATATAGCTTTCGTTTCCGCCAATCATTACCTGGCTTCCTTCGGTTACGATACGCATATTTCCGTCAAGTCTTGCGTTGACTGTAGCCTTTGAACCGCATTCGCAAATCGTCTTTATCTCGGATATTGAATCCGCAACCTCGAAAAGACGTCTGCTTCCTTCAAAGAGGTGAGTCAGAAAGTCTGTACGCAGACCGAAGCAGAGGGTGGGAATATCGTATTCGTCAACTATTCTGCGAAGGTCGTCGACTTGGCTCGAGGTGAAGAATTGGCACTCGTCCGCTATAATGACGTCAATGTCGCACCTGTCCTCAATCAGTTTATCGAATTTATCAAACAGAGATTCATTTTTATCTATAACGGTACAGCGCTCGGAGAGTCCGACACGCGATCTTATTATATCCTCTCCGTCACGGTTGTCAACAGACGGCTTAATGAGCCATACCTTCATACCGCGTTCTTCATAGTTGAACTTGGTGATAAGTGCCTGGGCGGTTTTAGATGAGCCCATAGCTCCATATTTGAAATACAGTTTTGCCATAATTATCTCCGTTTCTTTTTTTTGATTATAACATATATTCTATTAAAAATAAAGGTAATTTTCAAAGTTTGAACACTTTTGCCAAAAAGTTTTGTTGATAACTGACTAAGAATTGAAAAATATGAAAATATTAATTTTTTGGGTGGATTTTTTCGTTTGGATATGATAGAATATATAAGCCGCACTTTGATTTGCGGATAAAAATGGGGAGGGGAGATAAAGATGAAGCTTATTATAGCAGAGAAGCCGAGCCTTGCGAGAAACATCGTTGCGGGCATTAGCGGAGAAATGAAAAAAGAGAACGGATTTTTTATAGGAAATGAATACATCGTCAGTTGGGCTTTCGGTCATCTTTTTTCCTTGGCGGATATAGAGTCTTACTCAACCGGTCCCGTGAAAACTCACGGCTGGACTCTTGATAATCTTCCTTGCTTCCCTAAAAAATTCAAATTTGAGCTTAAAAAAGCAGATTCCTCGCAAGGTGGGGTAGATGCAGGCGTCGCGCGTCAGTTTAAAATACTGAAAACACTGTGCAACCGTCCCGATGTCGACACGATTGTAAACGCAGGAGACGCAGACCGCGAGGGTGAAATAATAGTGCGTCTTTGCGTAGAAAACGCGCTTGACGGCAATAAAAGGCTTTTGCGCCTATGGCTTCCCGACCAGACTCCCGAAACCGTCAGCCGAGCGCTTTCGGAAATGAAGGATGAGAGTGAATACGACAATCTTGCAAACGAGGGCTTTGCACGTACGTATATAGATTGGCTTTACGGTGTGAATTTGACACGGTATGCTACCATAAGATGCGGAAAGCTTCTTCGTGTAGGCAGAGTAATAGTTCCGATAGTAAGAGCTATATATGAGCGCGATATGGAGATACGCAATTTCAAGCCCGAGAAGTATTACGTGATAAGCAGCACGGCGAAAACGGGCGGTGAAAAAATAGAGCTTACGGGAAAGACGAAATTCGATAAGGATAAGATTTCGGATGCCGAAAGTCTCGCGAAGCTTTACAATGACACGGGTGCCGTCGTTTCCTTTGCTGAAAGTAAAAAAGATTCTATTCTGCCGGGAAAGCTTTACTCGCTATCGACTCTGCAGAACGTGCTCGGAAAAAAATACAAAATGAGCATGGCAGATAGCCTTAAAATAATACAAAAGCTGTACGAGGAAGGTTATCTTACCTATCCGCGTACCAACTCCGAATATCTTGCCACCGCGGAAAAGGATAAAATTAAAAGCATACTTGCAAACGTAGGTAAGCTTGGGTATCCGGTTCGATTCAAAGACTCGAAATATATTTTTGACGACTCAAAAATAGAGTCGCATTCCGCGCTGACGCCTACTTATAAAATACCGTCTGCGGATAAGCTTTCTGAAAAGGAGAAGCAGGTTTATTCAACGGTGCTTCGCCGTTTTGTCGCAGTATTTTGCTCGGAGGAGTGCCTTGCTGAAAAGAGCGAGATACGTATAAAGGTCGGTGAGCTTGAGGAATTCAGTATAAAGGGTACTGTGATTCTCAGCCCCGGATGGACAAAATACGATGATTATAGCGCGAAGGACAAAGTGCTTCCTAAGCTGAATGTCGGTGATATCGTAAATATAAGCTTTGCTCCGACGGAGAAAACGACTACCGCGCCGAAGCACTATACGATAGAGACTCTTAATAAATATCTGAAGAATCCGTTCAAGGATGACAAAGCACGGGCAAAGGAGCTTGCCGAGAGCGGCGAGGTTGATGACGCGGAGGAGTATCGCGCTATTTTTGAGGGCCTTGAGCTCGGTACGGAAGCTACGAGAACGGGTATTATAGACAATGCAAAAAAAAGCGGATATATAGATTTAAAGAAGGACGTTTATACTATTTTGCCCGATGGAGAATATCTTATTGAGTCTCTTGAAAAGCTCAAAATAGCTATGGACAAATATAAAACGAGTGAGCTTGGAAAGGCGCTGAAAAAGGTATACCGAAGCGAGATGACGGTTGATGACAGTGTGAAGCTGTGCGAGGAAGAAATATCCGAGATATTCAGAACCGGAGGCGCTGATCCTCTTCCGAAATCCGAAGCCATTGAAACGGGTGAATACGGTGAAATTTTAGGAAAGTGTCCTGTCTGCGGGAGAAATGTTGTCCGCGGCAAGATGAGCTACGGATGCATGGGATATGGCAGCGGCTGCGAGTTCAGAGTAGGTATTACCATTTGCAAAAAGACTATACCCAAAATTGAGGTGATGAGACTTCTTGCCGAAGGCGCTACCGCTAAGATGAGGGGCTTTATATCAAAGAGCGGAAAAGCGTTTGAAGCCAGACTTGTGATTAAAGGCGGCGCCGCCGTATTTGATTTCTCAAAATAATATTTTTAAATTCCGCAGTAGCAGAAAATTCTCCAAAGCATAATATACTAATGAGCAAAAAAATTGCTCAAAAGACACCTTGGAGGAACATATATGAATAACAATTGCTTATGCCATCTTTTTGAGGATAACTGCACATGGGTAATAATCCTTGCGATTATTCTTGTGTTCTGCTGCTGCTGCAATTGACGTAGGTTGACACTCATGGGGTCGGTTCGTATTTGAGCCGACCCCTTTTGCTTTTATAATTGTTTGACGTATAGGTATAATTCTTTGCGTTCTGCAATATATTTAATCAAAAGCATAAAAGGAGTTTTGGAAATGTTTATCTGTTCTGTAAGAGCATCGAGCATTAAATTTTTCGCAGTTATTTTATTGACCGTAGCAGTGCTTTTCGGTATTTTTATTTCGGGTGATACGGTTTTTGCATCGAGCAGTATGATTGGAGACGTGGATTTTTCGGGAATAAAAACAGAAGAAGACCGCATAGCTTTTCTCTCGTCTCTCGGAATTGTTGTAGATCCCTTGAGTGTAGAGGCGGTGGATTTTGTAATGCCCGAAAATTTTGACAGGGTAATGCTTGGTTATAATGAAATCCAGAAGGCACAAGGCCTTGATCTTTCCAAATACGCAAAGAAAAAAGTCACCCGTTATACATATTCCGTCAATGATTATGATTCTTATGACGGTGAGGTGTTTGTAAATCTTTTGGTCTATAGGAACAGAATTATAGGATGCGATGTGTCTTCCGCTGACCCGGAAGGATTTGTTTCCCCTCTTATTAAGGGTGTTTGATTTCTTCATAAACATAAAAATGTGCTGCAAATGTAAACTATGCAGCACATTTTTAGTTGTTCAATTATTTTGTAAGCATCCAGACCGCCATTTTGCTCTCTTCGGTCCAAAGCTTTCCTGCGGAAGCGTAATCGGTAACGCTCATCATTGTACCGTCACTAAGAGGAACTTTTACCTCAACAACTGCCTTGTAAGGAGCGAGCCCCTCTGCGAGCTCTGTGTCAACGTATCCGTCGGGATTTACTTCAATTTCAACAGGATCGTCAACACTGTAACCGAGTCTGTTTTCCTGCGCAAGCATAACGGGGCCGCGGCGAAGAGCTATATGTCTGTGAGCTATCGGGTCTTCACGGTCGAAGGTAGGCACGATGTAATTTGCGCCCCACACTACTTCGTTCATAAGAAGCTGCTCGCCATAAGGAATGGGAAGTATAGCCTGCGTTCTCATATCGAGCTCAAGCTCCAAGGTGTCGCCGTCGTTGAATTCGCGTGTAATCGAAATATATCCGTCGGCAACGTCGAAACTATCCCCGTTTACCGAAAGCTTAGTCGTCTTGCTCCATTCGGGATTGCGCAGACGGAGAGTGAAGCTCTCGCTCTTTTCCATACCGAGAGTGATTTTTACCGTGCCGAGTCTCGGATACTCTGTTTCTGTTGAGAATGTAATTTGATTTCCCGAAGGAAGGGCTGTTTTCGCAGTACCGTCTATATAGAGGTTCAGTGTGAGACCGTCATTTGCCGAAAGGAGATGCATTTTTGTAACAAGACCGATTCCGGCTGATCCTATGCAAGCGCAGCAGCCGTAGTAGTGAAGGTCGGACATAACCTTAAGACCGCCGATTTTATTACCTCTTGTGCCTGCCGTAAGCGGGCTGTAGCTGTCAAAGGGAAGCGGCTCAAGTACCCAATCTGGGTGCTCAACCTTTAGCGAGGGCTCTATCACCTGCTCTGTATTGAACGTGCCGAGATATGCGTTATAAAGTGAAGTTTCAAAAGCGTCAACGTACTTTGTATCACCTGTGAGTATATGAAGCTGGTAGAAGAACTTCATAAGCGTTACGGTAACGCAGGTCTCCTGCATAATGCTTCCGTTCGTGGTGTTTGCCTGGCGCACTGCCGAGTGGTCGAAGAGCTCGTGAGTGCAACCGCAGCAGCCTATGACTGTAAAGTCCGTCTCAAGAATCCTATCCGCGAAATTAATTACAGAGGTCTTGTGTTTTTCTATACCCGTAATTCGGTAAAACTCAAGAAGTCCCTCAAAGCAAGAGGTTATCTCATACGCCTTTGTGATGGGGTACTGATAAGGCATAAGCTCATTTTTGTAAGCCAGCTCGAAAAGGTTGGCAACCTCGGTTACGCCTTCGCTTACTATGTATTCCGCGAACCCAAAATATTTCTTTTCACCCGTGAGATTATAGAGTCTTACAATGGGCTCAAGAAGAGAGGACGAATTCGCGCCTCTCCAGTGGTGTGAAGCCTTTGTTATGGGCTTCTTTCCTTCGGTACGTGGACCTATCTTGGACATTATATAGTCCGCCTGACGGCACATAGTCTCTATGATTTCGGAGCGGAGATTTTCGTCTTCGCATACCTCATAGAAGTACTGAAGTCCGAGGAGTACGTATTTTCTCGCCCATATATCCCAGTGGCAAAATTCATGGGAAAGTCCGTAGGAGCTTATTCTTCCGCCCTCGGATTTTCTTTCGCTCGCCATAATAGCGCGCACGGCGTTTTCAAGCGTTTCATAAAGCTTGGGGTTTTTGGTATAGGAATAAACGAATGCCGCGCCTCTCATCGCTTTACCCCAGTATTCGCCTCTCCAGCCGCCCTCATAGTCGGCATCATCTTCTCTGAACTGACGCACGAATCTTTCCCACATAACGGGATCGAGAAGCTGGGAATCCTCGGTGAATTTGAAAGCATCGTCGATGAAGCCGCGGTAGTTATAATCATTCGAGTAATCGACGAAAAACGTGTCGGTATTAAGTCTCGGCGCGTTCATCGGATTGTTCTTGTAGAGATTTTGCATATCATACTCCTGTTTATCTTGGTTATAAATCAACTTTAGCATAAATTGATTGCTTTGTCAATCACTGTTTGGAAGATTGTACGTAATTTAATCTTGAACTTTTATTCTTTATGTGATATAATTGCAGAAAAAGCAAATGAACAGAAGGAAAAACAATGTCCGATTTAATTTTTACCGTAAATGCGGTGTTACCTATAATAGCTATGGTGCTGATAGGCTACGTCGCAAAAAGGGCAGGTCTTATAAACCGCGAGCTTGCTAAGGGAATGAATAAGTTATGCTTCCGCCTTTTTTTGCCGGTAATGCTGTTTTTGAACGTATATAAAATTGAGAGCATTTCCGATATTGACCTAACGTACGTGATATACGTTATGATAGCCGTTGTCTTGATATTCTTCATCGGAGTTATAGCGGCACTCGTTTTCACGAAGGATCCGAGGAGACGAGGTGTAATAACTCAGGCTGCGTTCCGCTCAAATTACGCGCTTATAGGAATACCGCTTGCCGAATCTGTTTTCGGTACCGAGGGAGGCATTGTCGCGACTGTTCTTTCGGTTTTCGCTATACCACTTTACAATATCCTTGCGGTGGTAAGCCTTACGGTATTTGCAGACGGAGAAAAGGCAAAATTCAATTTTAAAAAGGTGCTTGTCGGCATAGTGAAAAATCCGCTTATTCAGTCCATAGCGCTCGGAGGAGTTGTTTTGCTTGTAAGAATGGCATTTGAAAGTGCGGGTATAAGCTTCCGTCTTTCAAATATCGGTTGGCTGTATAGCGGTGTTTTGACAAAGCTTGCCGCGGTTGCAACTCCTATGGCGCTTGTGTCCTTAGGTGCTGATTTTGAATTTACAAAGACCGCAAAAATGAAAAAGGAAATAACTGTAGGCACGGCGCTTAGGTGTATTATAGCACCTTTGCTCGGTCTCGGAGCAGCTCTTCTTATAGGTGACTTCAGCGGAGCGCATTTTGCTGCGTTTATAGCTGTTTTTGCCTCTCCAATAGCCGTTTCGTCAGTGCCGATGACTGAGTCTATGGGATCGGACCATAACCTTGCAGGTCAGCTTGTCATATGGACTACGATAAGCTCGGCATTTACTCTGTTCTTGTTCATCTATATTCTGCGAGTTGTGGGGATTTTTTAAGGCAAAACGAAAATAAAAATGCCGTTTCGGTAAACTTAAGTTTGCTTTATTTGACTTAAGTCGCCAAAACGGCATATATTATTTTTTCTCGCGGACTTTATTTATTGCATCTGAAAGAATGGCAAATAATATTGATACCGTAACTATTCCTCCTGCTATGCCAAGTCCTATTTTCATTGTTGTGAGGAAGTTTTGGATAGCGCCCTCGGTATCCCCGGAGAGAAGATCCCGCATCGCGTAATAAAGGTTTCCTCCCGGAACGGTTGGGATAACCGAAGCAAGTAAAAATACTAAAGTAGGAGCGCGGCGGATGCGCGCTAAAATTTCCGAACAAAGAGCCGCGGCAGCGGTAGATACAAATGCCGCAGTAAACAAGGGAGCTCCAAAGAACAGCGCCGTGTAATAGATAAGAAACGTGACGGTTGCCAGAATGCCGCCGTAAATGATATGGCGCTTTCCGATTTTAAAGATTACGGAAAATGCTACCGAAGCGATAAATATCGCTATCGTTTTGGTAAGAAGAGACAGCGTGAAGAAGTCGCTCATATTAAAACACCTCCCAGCAATGATACTGCTATCATGTACCCGAAGGCTATCATAAGAGCGGCAAGGCAGGCTTGAAGGGTTTTCAGTATTCCCGCGAGTAGATCTCCGTAAAGCAGATCACGGAGCGCTGAGCCGAATGCGAGTCCCGGCACGAGCAGCATTATAGAGCCTATGATTATCGTTTCATTGTTTTGCCCTATGCCAAGCTTTACCGATAATCCCGCAATGAACGCTGCCGCAAACGATGAAATGACCATTTTTGCCATTGAATTCAGGCGCTTTGACGAGAATATATCGATAATCGAAATGATCACTCCTATGAATGATGCGATAATGGCGTCAATTGCTCCTCCGCCGAAGAAGACGGCAAAAGCCCCAACGGATACCGCAGACGCAAGAATTAAAGTCCATACAGGGTATTGATGCTTTTTTTTGAGCTCGTGAAGCTTGCGGTCCACGTCGTCAAGCGGCGGCGTATCTCTGCATATTTCTCTTGAAAGAGCGTTGAAGTGCTCAAGCGTGTATAAGTTT
This sequence comes from Eubacteriales bacterium, assembly GCA_045644805.1. Lineage (GTDB taxonomy): Bacteria > Bacillota > Clostridia > Oscillospirales > CAG-272 > UBA1740. The sequence goes on from JAZRHO010000054.1 coordinate 28,799, forward strand.
GTACCTGTAGATTTAACTCTGCGAAGCTGAGAGGAGTACGAGCCGTCGGGCATTCTTATGGCAGCGTTTATGAAGGAAATAATCGTAACAACCTCAACGTGAGCCGCGCCGTATGCCAGGCAAATACGCTCGATTGTATCCTCAACCCGGCGAATTTCCGCACCGTTCTTCAAAAGCCCCTCGCCCACGTCGAGTGCAAGGCAAAGGAGATATTCCGCAAAGTCGTCTTTATATATCTGTCGTACTTCGTTTTCCAAAACATTTCTCCCGGAAAAAAGTAATTTCATCACCGTGTATGATAACACATTTGCGTATTAATGTCAAGGCGCAAATTTATTTTTGATATTAAAGGTGCTTAGAGCATCATAAATTTATAAAATATATTGACAAGAGCCGTCATGTGTGCTAAAATTGTTAGTATTCCAAATACCCGTGCGACGCAACTCGTGCAGTGCACGGTGATGAAATTACGATTTTTTTAACAGACGCCGTAGGACGGCAGAATGGAGATTGTTATGAAAAATACATTATTTACAGGCGCGGCAACCGCAATAGTTACCCCTCTTACCGAGAACGGTGTCGACTATGAGCAGTTCGGAAGGCTTATCGATTGGCAGATAGCAGAGGGTATAGATGCCATTGTCGCGGTTGGAACGACGGGCGAGGGATCGACTCTTACCGACGAAGAGCATAAAGAGGCTATACGCTTTTGTGTTGAGCGCGTTTCGGGAAGAGTTCCTGTAATTGCGGGAACAGGCTCGAACGATACCGCTTATGCCATAGAGATGACAAAATACGCATGCTCTGTCGGAGCTGATGCTATGCTACTCGTTACCCCTTATTATAATAAAGCAACCCAGCGCGGACTTATCGAGTCATTCCGAGCTATTGCCGATGCGTCGGACAAGCCATGTATTCTTTATAACGTACCGGGGCGTACCGGCTGCAATCTTACGCCCGCGTCGGCTGCGGTTCTTGCCGAGCATCCCAATATAGTGGGAATAAAGGAAGCCAGCGGAAACATATCGCAGATTGCCGAGCTTGCGCGTCTTGTAGGTGATAAAATGGATATATATTCCGGAAACGATGACCAGATAGTTCCGATTCTTTCCCTTGGCGGAAAGGGTGTTATCTCGGTTCTCTCAAACATCATGCCCAAGGCAACGAGCGAGATGTGCAAAAAGTTCTTTGCGGGTGACGTAGCAGGCTCGCGTGCTATGCAGCTTGAGCTTTTGCCGCTTGTTGACGCTCTGTTCTGCGAGGTAAACCCCATTCCCGTTAAAGCGGCGGTAAGCGCTATGGGCTATTGCGAAAACTACTTAAGACTTCCTCTTACTCCTATGGAGAGCGCGAACGAAGAAAAGCTTCTCGCTCTTATGAAAGAACAGAAGCTCATTTAATGAAATGAGACATAAACGGAGAGTTATATGAATATTTTACTTAGTGGTATATGCGGTCATATGGGACGCGAGGTAGCAAAGCTCTGCGAGGAGGGATACCGAGCATCTGAGCTTGTAGCGGGTGTTGACCCTGTCGGATGTGATGGGAGCGTGCCCGTGTACGCAAAATTTTATGATGTTCCCGCGGATATGAAAATAGACTGCATAGTCGACTTCTCGCATCACACGTGCGCTCCCGAGCTCCTTGCGTTCGCGTGCGAGAACGGACTTCCGGTCGTAGTTGCCACAACCGGTCATACGGAAGAAGAGATAGCGGCTATACACGATGCCGCAAAGAGCGTTCCCGTGTTCTTTTCTGCGAACATGTCGCTCGGCGTGGCTCTTCTTGTCGAGCTTGCTAAAAAGACTGCCGAGGCAATGCCCGAGGCTGATATTGAGATAATTGAGAAGCACCATAACAGAAAAATAGACGCACCGAGCGGTACGGCTCTTATGCTTGCGTCTGCCATATGCGAGGTGCGTGAGAGCGCATACGTAAAAGCGGGCAGAGCGGGAAGAGAAAAGCGTGCGGAAAATGAAATAGGTATTCATGCTGTCAGAATGGGCAATATAGTAGGAGAGCATGAAGTGATAGTAGGCACTGCCAATCAGACGATAACCTTGAAGCATGAAGCGCATAGCCGCGCTTTGTTTGCCGAGGGTGCATTGGCTGCTGCGGCATTCATTTGCGAAAAGGAAGCGGGGCTTTATGATATGAAGAGCCTTGTTTCGGGTGAAAGCAGGGATGCTGCTCTTACGGGACGCTCCTTGTGATAAGTCATTGAGGTAAAATAAATGAAAATAGCAATATACGGTTACGGCAATCTCGGACGCGGTGTTGAGGCGGCTGTAAAATATAACACGGATATGGAGCTTGTCGGAGTTTTTACAAGACGCGCTCCGGAAACAGTAAAAACTGCCACGGGTGCGAAGGTATATTCTGCATCCGAGCTTGATAGCCTTAAGGGTGAGATAGACGTTCTCATCATCTGCGGCGGCAGCGCGACCGACCTTCCCGAAATGACTCCGAGACTTGCGGAAAACTTCAACGTTGTAGATAGCTTCGATACGCATGCCGCTATTCCCGCTCATTTTGACGCGGTGGATAAGTGCGCAAAAAAATCTGGACACGTAGCTCTCATTTCCGCAGGATGGGACCCCGGTCTGTTTTCAATCGCAAGACTCTATGCTTCAGCGGCACTTCCCGAGGGTACAAATTATACCTTCTGGGGCAAGGGAATAAGTCAGGGCCATTCGGACGCTATCCGCCGTATTGAGGGCGTTCTCGACGCGCGTCAGTATACAGTTCCCGTGCCCGAAGCTCTTGATGCTGTAAGGAGCGGCAAATCACCCGAATTTACAACGAGAGAAAAACACAAGCGTGTCTGCTACGTTGTAGCAAACGAGGGTGCTGATAAAGCGCGCATCGAGAAAGAAATAGTAACGATGCCTAATTACTTTGCAGATTATGACACCGAGGTGAACTTCATTTCTATGGATGAGCTTCGCCGCAATCATAGCGGTATGCCTCACGGCGGAAGCGTTATCCGTAACGGAAAGACGGGAATAGACGGAGAGAATACCCATACGGTAGAGTTCAGCTTAAAGCTTGATTCAAACCCCGAGTTTACGGGAAGCGTGCTCGTTGCGTATGCAAGAGCCGTATATAGAATGAACTTGCGCGGCGCTTTTGGCTGCAAGACGGTATTTGACGTAGCACCGGCGGATCTTTCTATTCTTTCTCCCGAGGAGCTCCGTGCCCACATGCTTTGATAAAGGAGTGTTACACGTGATACTTACAGAGAAAAAATGCAAAGGTATGATATGCGAAAATCTCGCTCGTAATGGAGAGGGAGAGCTTTGCTTTGCCGGAGTGCCGCTGTCGCCGATTGCGAAAAAATACGGTACACCGCTGTATCTTTACGACGAGGAAAGAATTCGTCAAAGATGCAGAACGTATCTTAATGCCGTGAGGCAAGCGTTTGGCGCAGGCGCAAAGGTGCTTTACGCATCGAAAGCAGCATCGTTCAAGCGTCTTTATGAAATAATGGCAGAAGAGGGAATGGGTGTTGACGTTGTGTCCTCAGGCGAAATATATATCGCCAAAAAAGCAGGCTTCCCCTTGACCCGTGCTTATTTTCATTCCAATAACAAGACCGATGAAGATATAGAATATGCCATTGACTGCGGTGTAGGTTATTTTGTTGTGGACAATGAAGAGGAGCTTTACGCTATTGACAGAATTGCGAGAGAAAAGTGTATCCTTCAAAAGGTGCTTTTACGCATAACTCCGGGCATTGATCCCCATACATATGCAGCGGTTGCAACGGGCAAGGTTGATTCCAAATTCGGCTCTGCAATTGAGACGGGGCAGGCGCAGAAGATAACACGTCTGGCTCTCTCTCTTCCAGGTATAGACCTTCGCGGCTTCCATTGCCACGTGGGCTCGCAGGTATTTGATTCTGATGTTTATTTGCGCGCATCTGACGTTATGCTAAGCTTCGTAGCTCACATTTATAATGAAGAGGGATATCTGGCATCAGAGCTTGATATAGGCGGCGGATACGGTGTAAGATACATTGAAAGCCAGCCCGAAATAGATATTGCCGCGAACATTAAAGAGGTTGGGGAATTTATGGCGAGGCGCGCCTCAGAGCTTGAGATAGAGCTTCCTGATGTAGCCTTTGAGCCGGGCAGAAGTATAGTTGCTGATGCGGGACTTACACTTTACACGGTGGGCACGGTTAAGCGTATTCCGGGGTACAAAACCTACGTTTCTGTCGACGGTGGTATGACGGATAACCCGCGTTACGCACTTTATGGCTCGCCTTACACGATACTTCCCGTTATGTCGGATATTCCCGATGACTCTATGACGGCTTCTGTTGTCGGACGCTGCTGCGAGAGCGGAGATATTCTTCAAGAGGATGTTCCGCTGCCGAACGATATCGGGCGCGGAGACCTTCTCGCTTGTCTGACTACCGGCGCATACCATTATTCCATGTCCTCAAACTACAACAAAATTCCGCGTCCACCGATAGTAATGCTTCGTGATGGCGAGAGCTATGTAGCAGTGAAAAGAGAGACGTATGAGCACCTTGGAATGCTCGAAATGTAAATAAAGATATTCATTTTGAATAAATAACAATAGCACCCCGTTTAGTGTACTTGCTTTGTTGCAGGTAGCCGCTTACGTGGGTGCTTTATTTTTGTCGTTGCATTTTTTGTTTTTGCAAACCCTAAACCTTCCCATCTTGAGGATAGCTCAGTTTTTGCAAATCAACGGCTCCCCCCCTTGCAAAGGGAGCTCTGTCGCAGGCAGTGAGGGATTGTTTCTATATGAGATATTATCTCAAAGTACGTATCTCTCGTCGATGCGTTTTTTTCGTCTTCGCTCCGCGAGCTCTCGCAAAACGGCATAAAGCCAAGAAGAGGTAAGTGACGTTCTCTTGATAAGACAAAGCGGAGCAAAGTCTCAAAAAGCGCATCTTGAGGGGAAACAGCCCCTCCGCTTCGCATACGCTCAGCACCTCCCCTTACACAGGGGAGGCTTTTAATTTGTCAATATAGGTACCCTCTTAAGAATACAAAGGCTCCCTTGTGTAAAGGGAGCTGTCGCGAAGCGACAGAGGGATTGTTGCTAAGCAAGGGCTTGTCTCTTGACTGCAATTATTCATTTTTTCTCCCGTATCGATGTGAATGTCTAAAAATAAAAAAGTGCGGCTACCGAAGTAAACCGCACTAAAAACGCAAACCCAGATAGTCGCAAAACTAACTTTACGTGAAAAGATGTAACCACAATTACATAAAGGGAATTTGCATTTTTAACAAATTCAGTAATGTAATTGTGGCAAAAAAGAGTATAATTATCCCAATAAAAAGATAAGACCCCATTTATCACGAATATTAAGTTAGTTTGGCTTATTTGTTATATCATACATTTTGTAATTTGTAAATACTTTTCTCGGATTTATATAAGGTGACCTTCCGGAAAGAAAATGAAAACGATAATATCATTTTCATGACCAACAAAAATACGGCACATCTCTTTCGAGATATGCCGTATTCTTACAAAACTGTCCTTTAGAGTGACACCCAAAGCCATCTGCTTTTTGTGTTCCATTGAATTCCTGTATATCTTTAAATAAGCGTCAAAAGAACGAAGTTCAATACGAACAATCCGGTGCAAACCCAAAGAATCGGATTGATTTCTTTTATCTTTCCTTTGCATACCTTAACTAGGATATAGAAGATAAATCCGGCTGCGATACCGTAGGAAATGCTGTAACACAGTGCCATAAAGATACCTGCAAAGAATGCGGGAACAGCTTCATCAAAGTCGTTCCAATCAATATCCTTGAATGAGGACATCATCATAATACCGACAACTACCAGGGCAGGTGCTGTTGCCGCCGCGGGAACTGCGCTGATGAAGGTAGAGAAGAATGCGGATACAGCGAAGCAAAGAGCGACTACAACAGATGTAAGACCTGTACGTCCTCCTGCGCCTATGCCGGCAGAGCTTTCAACAAACGTTGTGGTGTTTGACGTACCGAAGAGCGCTCCGACAGAGGTTGCCGTTGCATCGGCAAAGAGAGCCTTGTCCATTTTTGATTTGAATCCTGCGCCGGATTCCATTGCCTTTTCGTCTTCCTCAGAGAAAATGCCGCTGCGGCGTCCTGTACCGATGAACGTACCGATTGTGTCAAAGGTATCGGATATACTGAATGAGAAGATTGTGATAAGAACAAGAGGAAGCTTTGCAATATCGGTAAAGAGACTTCCGATTCCGCCCTCTTTGAATATTGCGAGGAAGGTTGTAGGAAGCTGAGAGCAAGCTTCGGTAAAGCTTATCGTATCGCCAAGAGTGGTTACACCGAAGGGAATACCTATAATCGTAGTAGCAGCGATTGCGATAAGAATTGCGCCCTTAACTTTAAGAACAAGCAAAACAACGATAAGAGCAAGTCCTATAAGGAATACCCAGAATGCAGGCTGATTCAAGGTAGGAAGTGCCGGAACGCCTGCGCTGAAGTCAACCATTCCAACGTTAAGGAAGCCGATATAAGCAACGAAAATACCGATACCGCCGCCGATAGCGTGCTGAAGGCTGAGAGGGATTGCTTTTATGATGTATTTACGAACCTTTGTAACGGTAATCACAATGTTAAGAATACCGCAAATGAACACCATAGAAAGCGCTTGCTGCCAGGTGAAGTCGAGTCCGAAGCATACCGTGTAAACGAAGAATGCATTAAGACCCATACCGGGAGCCTGGGCATAAGGAACGTTTGCTACAAGTCCCATTACGAGAGTTCCGACGACTGCGGAAATGATGGTAGCAAGGAATACTGCTCCCCATTCCATGCCGGACTGCGCGAGGATGCTGGGATTGACCACAATGATGTATGACATCGCGAAGAACGTAGTCAAGCCTGCAATGATTTCAGTGGAAATTTTTGTGCCGTTTTCTTTCAATTTGAAAAACTTTTCCATACCAATGTCTCCTTTTATATATTTATTTTAATATTGCAGCACACTGTTTTGAAAAATTAAACTCTGTCGCGGTTTTCGCGGGTAATCTTTTCAAGGAACTCATCAAGAGTCATTGTTACCGTCTCTGCTGTATCGCGGTTACGAACGGATACAGTACCGCATTCAGCCTCCTGCTGACCTATGATTACCATATAAGGAACTCTGCCGACTACCTGTGCTTCTCTTATCATGTAGCCTATCTTTTCGTTTCTGTCATCAAGCTCGGTGCGTATTTTTGCTTTGCGGAGAGCTTCATATACCTTTTTGCCGTATTCCGCGCATTTTTCGGAAACGAGGAGAACCTTTGCCTGAGTGGGAGCAAGCCAGAGCGGGAATTTACCTGCAAAGTGCTCGGTAAGGATACCGATAAAGCGTTCGATAGAGCCGTAGCAGACTCTGTGTATCATTATAGGTCTTTGCTTTTCGTTATTTTCGTCGGTGTATTCAAGCTCGAAATTCTGAGGAAGCTGGAAGTCAAGCTGGATAGTGCCGCACTGCCATGTTCTTCCGAGAGTATCTTCAAGGTGAAAGTCTATCTTAGGACCGTAGAATGCGCCGTCGCCCTCGTTGATGATGTAGGGCAGGCCGAGCTTATCGAGAGCCGCCTTAAGTCCGTTTGTCGCAGCCTCCCAGTCCTCGTCGCTTCCCATGCTGTTTTCCGGTCTTGTGGATAATTCTACTGTGTATTTAAAGCCGAATTTGGTGTAAACCTCGTTGATAAGGTCTACGACCGCTATGATTTCATCGGTTATCTGCTCGCGGCGCATAAATACGTGCGCATCATCCTGCGTGAAGCAGCGAACGCGGAACAGACCGTGCAAAGCACCCTTAAGCTCATGACGGTGAACGAGACCGAGCTCGCCGACTCTCATGGGAAGCTCGCGGTAACTGTGCGGCTGGTTTTTGTAAACGAGAACTCCGCCGGGGCAGTTCATAGGCTTAACGCAATATGTTTCCTCGTCAATCTCGGTGGAATACATATTATCCTTATAATGATCCCAGTGACCGCTTGTTTCCCAAAGGTGGCGGTTCATAATAAGGGGGGTTGATACCTCAACGTAGTTTTCGCGCGTGTGGATTTCTCTCCAATAGTCTATAAGAGCGTTTTTGAGAAGCATGCCCTTCGGGAGGAAGAAGGGGAAGCCGGGAGCTTCGTCGCGGAACATAAAGAGTCCCATTTCCTTACCGATACGGCGGTGGTCTCTCTTCTCGGCTTCTTCGAGAAGCTTGAGATAATCGTCAAGCTCTTGCTGGGTTTTAAATGCAGTTCCCTTAACACGGGTAAGCATCTTATTGTTCTTATCGTTTTTCCAATAAGCGCCTGAAACGCCCGTAAGCTTGAATGCTTTAAGAGCCTTTGTGTAGCAAAGGTGAGGACCTGTGCACATATCAACATACTCACCCTGCGTAAAGAAGCTTATCTCTGCGTCGTCAGCGAGGTCGCCTATATGCTCAACCTTGTACTTTTCACCGCGTGACTCCATAAGAGCGATAGCTTCGCTTCGGGGAAGAATAGATGCCTTGATGGGAAGATTTTCTTTTACTATCTTCTTCATTTCGGCTTCGATTTTCGGAAGGTCTTCCTCGGTCAGCGTTTTGTCGCCAAGGTCAACGTCGTAATAGAAGCCCTTTTCATTCGCAGGTCCGTAGGCAAAATCAGCTTCGGGCCATAGCCTTTTGATAGCCTGCGCGAGAATGTGAGCTGCAGTATGGCGAAGTATATGAAGCTCCTCCTCGGGAGCGCATTCGCCGACTGAGCCGTTTGCATAAATTACTTTCATTATTTTATCTCCTGTATGTAATTTTTTTAAAAACAAAAAAGCCTTGATAGTCCGAAAAAACGAACTGTCAAGGGTGCAAAAATATACACGGTTCCACCTTGAATTTTAACTCATGGAAAAAATCCGCCTCTTAACGCGAGGAGAACGCCGGCGCTTTTTACCGCGCCGAAGCTCGGGAGTGGTCTTCGCAAGGCTACTTGGCAGGGGAGCTTCCAGCAAATGCTCCCTTCTCTGGTCTGCTTTTCAATCTTGCTACTCTTTCCGTCAAAGCCTTTTATAGAATGAATTATAGCACTAATTTAAGCGATTGTCAAGCGTTAGCCTAAAAATATTTGCGCGCACTCAAAAAAGAATTATATTTGCGCTCGTGTGTTGACAATATTTAAAATATATGATAAAATATCTATTCAGAAAAAAAAAAGTTTTTTGACGTCTTACGGAGGGAAAAATGTTAAAGGTTGAAAGAATTTCTGTAATGAATATGGAGAACGCTATACGCGGAGCGAGAAACCCGATGAACAGCTGGGCGAGAATGGACAGCTATTATGATGAGAAGGGTAATTATATACTCGGTGAAAACGACCTCTCACTTGCAAAGCGTCTTGCCGTAGCAGGCTCAGACCACAGAAAGTTTCTGCGTCAGATAATAGTAAGCATGGATATAACAGCGCCTCTTTACTGGTGGAAGGAATTCGACACCTATAAGGTAGGCACGGTTGCTAATTCCTGCTCTACCATGCATAAGATTCAGGCTAAGGCGTTCTGCCGTGAGGATTTCTCCTGCGATAGGCTTGACGCAGGCGCTCTTGCGGTGCTTGATTCTCTTGTTGCATATCTTGAGGGAGAGAGAAATAAATTTAATGAAACAAAGGATAAGCAGAGCTGGCATAATATGATTCAGCTTCTTCCGTCCTCGTTCAATCAGATGAGAACGGTAAGCCTTAACTACGAGGTGCTTATAAACATATACTATGCAAGACGCTTCCATAAGCTTGCCGAATGGCATACGCTTTGCGAAGAGATTGAAAAGCTTCCTTACGCGTCTGATCTTATTCTCGTAAAAAAGGATCAGCATTGATAGGTCGGGCAAGAATCTAAAATGGCAAATATATTTGATCTTTTCAAGAAAATAGAGAGTCCTTCGTCAAAGACGCCTGTAACTCATATCGTTGCGGGACTTGGAAACATTGGCGCGGAGTATGATAAAACAAGGCATAACGCAGGCTTTATGGCAATTGACGCGTTTGCCGAAAAATACAGAGTTAAAATTGACAGAGCAAAGTTTCATGCCCTTGTCGGCGAGGTCACCGTTGGTAAAGCACGCGTGCTTCTTATGAAGCCTACGACTTATATGAACAACTCGGGTGTGGCTCTCGGAGAAGCAGCTTCCTTTTATAAGATAGCTCCTGAAAACGTTATAGTTTTGCACGATGAGATAAGCTTTGACGTTGGAGTTATGCGAATAAGAAGAAAGGGCTCTGCGGGAGGGCATAACGGATTAAAAAGCCTTATCGCGCATCTTGCCTCGGAGGATTTTCCACGCATAAAAATAGGCGTAGGTAAAAAGCCCTCGCCCGACTATGACCTCGTGAGCTTCGTTCTCGGTAAATTTTCAAAAGAGGATTTGATTAAGCTTTCAGAACAGAACCCTAATATCATTTCCGCCTTAGAGCTTATGCTCGACGGTAAAACCGAGGAAGCAATGAATAAATATTCAAGATAATCCTTATTCTGTAAAGGTATTTAAATGAAGAGAATAACGTCTCTTATTAAAAACGACAGTGAATTCTCCGCCTCTATGGAGGCGGCTCTTTGCGAATATAAGAAGTCCGAGCCATTGCCTATAATTATAAACGGGCTTTCGGCGGGAGCGCTTGATGCATATATATGCGAGGCAACCGATGAGCTTTCCTGTAAAAGCGGCTCTCCCGTTTTGATTTTTGCGGGCAATGACGCGCAAAGAGACAGAATTTGCGCAAATCTCTGCGGGTGCGGCATAAAAGCCTTGGCATACAAAGGCAGGGATCTTGTGTTCCATAATATTTCAGCCTCTCATGACAGCGAGCGTGAGAGGATATCCGTGCTTCTGTCGATGCTTTCGGCTGACGTCGATGCGGTGGTTACCACTCCGTCGGCGGCGCTTTGCCCGACGGTGCCGCCCGAAACTCTTGAAGGGCTTGTTACTTCCTTGAGGGCGGGAATTGAAATTTCCCCCGAGGAGCTCACGAGAAGACTTGATATTCTCGGATATGCAAGGTGTGATTCGGTCGAGTCTGCGGGTCAGTTTGCACGCAGGGGAGGTATCGTTGATTTCTACTTAAATGCTGATGAAGACCCTGTGCGTGTCGAGTTTTTCGGTGATGAAATAGACCGAATGGTTTTCTTTGACCCGATAACGCAAAGAGCCACCTCTTCCTGCGCGGAAGTAAAGCTCGCGCCTGCCGTTGAGGTCATGCTGGTAGGCGAGGAAAAGCAAAGAGTTCTCGCGCTTATAAAAAAGCTTATCGAAAAAGCCCAAAACGAAAATACGCTTCAAGCACTTAAAAAAGAGGCGGCGGCAATTGAAGGCGGAGCCGTTCTCGATTCGAGAGATAAATATATAAGCGTAATTTACGGCGGTATTCATACGCTGCTTGATTACGTTAAGGGTATGGGTAAGTGTATAACACTTATCGCAGGAACGAGTGAGTGCGAGGATAATCTTAAAAGAGCGCTTTTTTCGCTTAAGGAGAGCACCCGGTCTCTTGTAACGGAGGGGCTTATATCGGAGAAATATGCCGTATATTCTGCGAGTGAGGAGGATTATCGCTCCTACCTTTGCTCTGTACCTGCAGTTCATATAAATTCCTTTGCCGGTGCAGGAAGCATTGGAGCTTCGGCAGGACTTTTTGGATTCAGAACGAGAAGGGGAGTATCTTACGGCTCGAATCCGAAGATGCTCATCGAGGATATAAAAACCCTCTTTGCGAGCGGTTACAGGATAATTATACAGAGCGAAAACTCACACGGTGCCAATGCTGTGCGGGAGCTTGTCGAGGATGCGGGCTTTAGCGTTAATATGGCACTGTCTGACGGAGCCCTTACCCTGACCGAGTCCGCAAGCATTATCGTCACAGTTGGTAGCAGCGAGGGATTTGACCTTATTGTTCCCAAAATCGCGCTCCTCTCCATGGCGCAGGACGAGGGCAGAAGGATAATGGCGCACAGAAGAAGGCAGCGTATCCTAAAAAAAGCGGGAGGCGCGGGTCAGAGAATAATGAGCTATGCCGACCTTGAGGTCGGTGATTACGTGGTCCACGCAAATTACGGTATCGGACTTTTCGAGGGAATGCAAAGCGTTCGCATCGACGGTGTTACCAAGGATTATATAACCATACGCTATGCCGGAACGGATAAGCTTTTTGTTCCGTGCGAGCGCCTTGAGATGATAGGCAAATATATAGGCGCAAGAGAAGGCGACGGAACGGTTAAGCTCTCCAAAATGGGAGGCGCGGATTGGCATAAGGCAAAGAGCCGCGCTAAGGCTGCCGTAAAGGATATTGCGGATAAGCTTATAAAGCTTTACGCTAAGCGTCAGAGAACAGAGGGGTTTGCGTTTCCGAAGGATTCGGAGCTTGAAGACGAGTTTGCCGCAGGCTTTGAATATGCGGAAACCGAATCGCAGCTTGCCGCAATAGACGAAATAAAAGCGGATATGATGAAGCCCGTGCCGATGAACAGGCTTCTTTGCGGAGACGTAGGCTTTGGAAAAACCGAGGTTGCGCTTCGCGCGGCGTTTAAGGCTATTATGGGTGGAAAACAGGTCGCGATACTCGTGCCTACGACTATTCTTGCGCTTCAGCATTATCAAACTGCTCTTTCGAGAATGAGAGGGTATCCGGTTACGGTTGAGATGCTCTCGCGGTTTAAGACTCCTAAGGAGCAGGCGAGAATAAAGGAGCGTCTGAAGGAAGGAAGAATTGACGTTCTTATAGGAACTCATAAGCTTCTAGGAAAGCAAATAGAGTTTAAGGACTTAGGACTTCTTATTATAGATGAAGAGCAGCGTTTCGGTGTCGCTCAAAAGGAAAAACTCAAAGAAATGTCAACAAATATTGACGTTTTAACGCTCAGTGCGACTCCTATACCCAGGACTCTTAATATGGCTATCAACGGAATCAGCGATATGTCTGTGCTTGATGAAGCGCCTGAAAACAGGCGTCCCGTTCAGACCTACGTGCTTGAGCACGACGAGGCGGTAATATATGACGCAATACGACGTGAGATATCAAGGGGCGGTCAGGTGCTTTATCTATATAACAATATCGAGTCTATTGATTACGTAGCAGACAAAATAGCCTCTGAAATAACCGAGGCAAGAGTTGCCTTTGCTCACGGAAGAATGCAAAAGGAAGAGCTTGAGGATATATGGCAAAGCCTCGTTGATTCCGAGATTGACGTGCTTGTATGCACGACGATTATCGAGACGGGAGTCGACCTTCCTATGGCGAACACGCTTATTATTGAAAATGCGGACCGCATGGGCCTATCTCAGCTTCATCAGATAAGGGGGCGTGTCGGAAGAAGCGAGCGTCAGGCATATGCTTACTTTACCTACCGACCTGGCAAGGCACTCTCGGATATTGCTAAAAAGCGTCTTTCCGCTGTACGTGAATATGCAGAGTTCGGTGCAGGCTTTAAGATAGCCCTTTGCGATCTTGAAATAAGGGGCGCCGGAAATATTCTCGGTGCTGAGCAGCACGGATATATTGACAGCGTAGGCTATGACCTTTACGTTAAGCTTTTAAACGAAGCAGTAATAGAAGAACGGACCGGTAAAGGCAAAGAGGAAGCCTTTGAGTCAGTCATAGATATAAAAGCAGACGCGCATATTCCGGAGTATTATATTACAAAAAGCGCGCACAGAATGGAAATATACAAAAAAATATCTCTTATACGCACTCCCGCGGATATGCATGACGTATACGACGAGCTCTCGGACCGCTTCGGAGACCTTCCGAGACCTACCGAAAGGCTTCTTAAGGTTGCCCTGTGCCGTGCGGTTGCAGAGGAGGCAAGGATATCCCGTGTCAGCTTAAAGGGAAATTCTATACTTTTCTTTGCAGAGAAGCCGGATCTTTCTATATGGTCCGCGGTGCTTGATAAGCACAGAGGTCAGCTTATGGGCATGGCAGGTCCTGCGCCGATAATATATAAGATGAAAAACGGTGAGGACGCGATAGGTGCGCTCTCTGCGGTGTTTGAAGATTATTATAATGAGATAAATTCAAATTAAATTCCGATAAGATTTTTTCAAAAGGAAGGAATTATTGTAAAAATGAGCAAGAAAAAAACGAAAAACAAAAATGCCCCGGCAAAAAAAAGCACTAAGGCCGGTGCTGTGAGCACTAAACGGATAGTGACGGTTTTTGTCAGTGTGTTCGTCGGTATTGCCGTAATTTTAGGAGCTTCGCTCGGCATTGCTTCCGCCGTGAAGCATTCCTCTTATGTTATGTATTATAAGGGTATCGGTGTAGACGAGGGCGTGGTAAATTATTTCTCGGCATATTATAAAACGATGTTTATGAAGAGCATGTCAAATGCCGAGGATACCGAAGAATTCTGGAATACAGCGCCATATTATCCCGCGACTAGTACAACACACGGGGATAATCTTAAGTATTACACGGGTACGTATATAAAGAATCTTATAGCATCCAATGCAATCTTTGATGAGATGTATAGGCTCACGAATGATGATAAGGTTGAGATAAAGCTTGCTATGCAAAACGTTTTTGAGAGTCTGAGAGTCAGCACAAAGGCTGAATTCAACGAAGCGGTTTCCAAGTTCGGATTTGATTATAATGATTTTAAGACTGCGACCGAAATGATTTACAAGGATTATATCTGGCCGATAAGAACGTTCGGCGCCGACGGCAGCGGTGTTAGCTCTTATACGGATTATTGCAGTGAATATCTTTTAAATTATTCCAGAGTCAAATTCGTGTTCATAAGAACCGAGACTAAATTAAATACCGGTGCTGACGGAAAGATTACTGTCGAAAATTTAACCGAGGCTGAAAAGCTTGAAAGAGCGGATTATATAAATAAGCTTATTGCTTGCGCTGACGCAATAAATGCAAATGAGGCTGACAGCGCGGGATTTGAGGCTCTTGCCTTGTCGGTAAAGGAAGCGTACGGAGAAATAAGCGAAAACGAAACCGACGGCTATTACTTGATGAGCGGCTCTGCGTTTACCGAAGCGTTTTCCACCGATATGCCGAAAATTGCAAAGAAGGCTCTTGAGCTTAACGTAGGCGAAGCTGCGTACATAGAGGTTTTGTCAGACGAGGTTGCGAATGAAAGGTCGTTTGTCGGATATTGCTTTATGTACCGTGACACGGTCGAGGACTATGCGTATACAGATGACTCAGAGAGTGGATTTTTCGGTGACTTTTACCTGTCTTGCGCATCAGCTCTTTACATGGATATGATAGACGAATACAACGATTTCGAGCCGACGGATAAATGGAATGATATATCGGTTATAAATATTCCTTATATGCCTTATACACCGAATTACGTTGCTCAGTTCTATTCCTGAGGTAAAAGCTTTATGTCACTTTTTCTTATAACGCTTTTAGCTGTTGCTATGCTTCTCATTCTTGCTGTGCCGGGATACCTTCTTCTTAAGAGGAAAATGGTCAGCGAGGACTGCATTTCGGGATTTTCAAAGGTGCTTATGTACGTTTGCCAGCCTTGCCTTGCGGTATATACGTTTATGAATCTTGAGCGCTCGGCGGAAAATCTCATAAACATAGGAATTTTTGCGTGCCTTGTGATTTTAATACACTCATTGATGCTGGGCGGAGCGTATCTTATACTTAAGGGAAAATCAAAAGATCCTATATACCGTATAATAACACTTGGAACTACGTTTGCGAACTGTGCCTTTTTCGGTATTCCGATAATCGAAGCTCTTATGCCCGAAATATCCTCATCACTTGTTGTTTACACAACGATATTTGCCGTGGTTATGAATGTCATAGGCTGGACGGTCGGATCGGCTATAATTTCGCATGATGCAAAGTACATCTCGGTAAAGCAGATATTTTTGAATCCCTCTATGCTTGGGCTTGCGGCGGCTCTTCTTATATATCTGTACGGAATTGATTTTCCCGATACGGTGGGAAGCATTGTTGAATGTACCGCAAGAATGGCGACACCTCTTTCGATGATAATTATGGGTATGCGACTGGCTACTATAAAAATCAAGGATATGTTCACTGACGTGCGAATATATTTTACTGTTGCGGTAAAGCAGTTTTTAATGCCTCTTATTGCTTTTGGCATTCTCCTTATATTTAAAGGTGTTGATCTCGATTTGCGTAAGACCTTATTTATTCTGTGCGCATGCCCCGTAGCGTCGGTGGTGCTTAACTTCTCCGAGATCATAGGCGAAGGTCAGAAGAACGCTGCAAATCTTACACTTGTAAGCACGATTTTAAGTATTGTGACGTTGCCTGTTATGATGCTTTTGTTGCCGTATATAACGTAAATTTGCTAAAAATGAGAACAATTGATTACAAAAATAAAAATCCGAGTTCGCTTTTCAAGGAGCTGACTCGGATTTTTTATTATAACTTATTAATGCTTTTTGCCTGATGATACTTTTTGTAAGAGGGGAATAAGAGCGTATATAACAAGGGTGACGAGTGATGCCGCAAGGAAAATTTCGGGGGCTGGAATATAAGAGGTCGTCATTGCGTCTGCTCCCGCGTCGGGCAGCGGAATATTCTTTGCCTCGTTTATCATATTTCCTACCGCAGGACCTATGAGCATAGGAATGAGTACGCAGAATATCATGCGGACTCCCTGAAGCTTGCCTACGTCATCGGGAGGCGTGCTGTCTCGGATTATCGCGCCCGAAAGGGCAGAAATATATATATATCCGCTTATCATCACAAATCCCGTAATACCAAAAAGTATAAGCGTTGCCATAAACGCAAGACCCTTTGCAAGGAACATTCCGAGAAGTCCTATCGCGAAAACGCCCGTCGCGATATACATTGAGCGGACCTTGCTTATTCGGTCCGAAAGCTTTCCGAGATAGATATTGAGAGCTGCTCCGAGAATTATCGCAAGAGCAAATACAATACTGTATTCTATAACGGAAAATCCGAGATACGTTTTCATATAAATGATGAGATACGGCATGAAAATCTGACACGCTATGCCATATACACAGGTAATTAGGAGCGCGATATAGAACGGCTTGTTCTCCTTTATAACGCTCGGCTTAAATCCGTATATCATATCCTTGAGCGTACCGTTTTTCTCAAGTCTCTCACTGTCCTTTATAATGAAAAGACCAACTGTTCCCGATGCGATTATGATAAGACCGAGAATGAGGAAGAGAAGCTTGTATCCGATAGCCTCAACTAAAATTCCGAAACCGCCCGCAACTATGAGCATTGCTGCAAGAGGAAGAATTGAAATAACGCTTTCCACGCGGCCGCGGTAAGCTGATTCTGTGTTGTCGGTTACCCAAGCGGAGAACGCTGCATCGTTTGCACTTGAACCGAATAGCGTCATAATGCAATCGCCCACGATAACCGATACAAGGCAAAGCCTTACGGCACTGTCATAGTTCATGCCGAAAAGATTTTCTGCCGAGGCGGGTGAGATAAATCCGAACACTCCTACGCTGAGCCCCCATATAATGTATCCTATGCTGATGAATGTGCGTCTGTTCCCAAGCTTATCCGAAAGAGTTCCCGCGACGAGTGTGACGAAGGTCGCCACAATACCGCTGAGCTGTACCATCAGCGTTATGGCTGAAAGGTTTGGCTCGATAGTATCGTAAACGAACAGGTTGAAGTACATGTTTTCGACAGACCACGCTATTTGGCCGATAAGACCGAAGAGCAGCAGTACCGTCCATTTGTTCTTTGTAAATTTGTTATCCATATATCGTAGTATCCTTTTTGTGATTTGCTATAATAAAGTATATACTATAAAAAATGAAAAATCAAGCGCAAGTAAAAAACTATTGACAAAATACCCCCTAGGGGTATATAATTAATCAGTAATAAATTTCGTATGAAAGGCTTTGGCTTCAATATTATGAAGGAAATTAAAAACAAAGAGTCAGTCTGCGCATGTGCGGATAAACGAACCAAGGCGCGGGGAAGTGAAGAAAAAAAGCGTCTTATAAACCGTATCAGCCGCATAGGAGGTCAGATAAATGCGGTGAAGCGTATGATAGAGGAGGATGCATACTGCCCGGATATTCTTCTTCAGATTTCAGCTGCCGATTCGGCTCTCAGAGCTTTGTCGAGAATTATGATGACAGAGCATATCAATACTTGCGTGCTGCAGGATATAAAGAGCGGTAAAGAGGACGCGGCAGACGAGCTTGCCGTTCTTATAGAAAAGATGAGCAAGTAAAAATACGTAACGAGAGGATTGAAACTAACATGGACAAAAGAAAATATAAGGTTTCGGGTATGAGCTGCGCCGCATGCGTCGCGAGGGTAGAAAAAAGCGTTAAGGCACTTAGTGGTGTTGACGAGTGCGAGGTCAATCTGCTTCTCGGAAGCATGACCGTTTTATCTGACGCTTCAGACGAGGATATAATCAGTGCGGTGCGGAGCGCGGGATACGATGCTTCTTTGCAGGGAGATGGAAGAAAGTCTTCTGACGAAAAGAAGCAGGATGAGGGCGCTCCATTCAAGAAAATAATTCGCCGTCTTGTTCCGTCGTGTGTGCTGCTATTTATTTTAATGTATATTTCAATGGGGCATATGATGTGGCATTTGCCGCTTCCGGAATTTCTTGCGGAAAACCCCATATCAATGGGTATTACTCAACTGTGGCTTTCGGGGCTCATAATGGTAATAAACAAAGAATTTTTTATAAATGGAGCGCGCGGAATAGTACATTTAGCGCCTAATATGGATACTTTGGTATCTCTTGGCTCTCTTACCTCGTTTGTATACAGTCTGTATGTTTTATATCTTATGAGCGCTGATATGCTTTTATCAAACACAGGCTCTGCTATGGAAAGGCTGCACGGACTTTACTTTGAATCAGCGGCAATGATACTCGTGCTTATAACGGTGGGAAAGCTTCTTGAAGCGTTGGCAAAAGGTAAGACTACCTCTGCGATAAGGGCGCTCATGGACCTAACACCTAAAATGGCAACCGTCATAAGAGACGATGGGGAGGTGCTTATAAGCGCAGAGAGTATAGCGATAGGAGATATCTTTATCGTTAAGAGGGGAGAGAACATTCCTGCCGACGGAGAGATAGTTGAAGGTCTTGTTTCGGTTGACGAGTCGGCTTTGAGCGGAGAAAGTGTTCCAATTGATAAATCCGTGGGCGACGGTGTCTTTGGCGCGACGAGCGTTCTTTCGGGATATGCAAAGGTTCGCGCGGTAAGCGTCGGCGAGCAAACGGCGATGGCAAAGATAATTGCCATGGTAAAGGAGGCATCGGGAAGTAAGGCTCCTGTGGCAAAGGCGGCGGATAAGGTTGCAGGGGTATTCGTTCCCTGCGTTATGGCACTGTCGCTTCTCACGTTCATTGTATGGATGCTCGTGGGTGTACCGCTTGGCGAGGCGGTGACTCATGCGGTGGCGGTGCTTGTTATAAGCTGTCCGTGCGCGCTCGGTCTTGCAACACCGGTTGCCGTAATGGTCGGTAGCGGAGTCGGTGCAAAAAACGGAATTCTTTTCAAAACCGCCGCAAGCCTTGAAGCGTCGGGCAAGATAAAAATGGTTGCTCTTGATAAAACGGGAACGGTTACGGAGGGAAATCCTGCTGTATGCGAGGTCATATCCTTCCTTGATAATGATGAAAGGCTGATAGCGCTTGCCGCATCCTTGGAATCGAAGAGCGAGCATCCTCTGGCTCGGGCGGTAAACACTTATGCAAAGGAGCGCGGAGTGAGTCTTTTGCCCGCAGAAGAATTTCTTGCAGAGTACGGAGGGGTGAGTGCCGCCATTGACGGATCTAAAGTTTTCGGCGGTAACGTAAAGTATATAGAGAAAAAATGCGCGGGCTCTTTATCCGATAAGACCTTATCCCGTATTAATGAGCTCTCGGGAGAAGGAAAAACCGTTCTTATCTTTGCCTCCGAGTTGGATATATTTGGAATAGTAGCAATAAGCGATAAAATAAGAGAGGACAGTCCCAACGCAATAAAAGAGCTCGAAAAACTCGGTATTCAAACCGTCATGCTAACCGGAGATAACCGAAAATGCGCTGAGTATGTGGCAGGGCGTGTCGGAATAAGCCGTGTTGTTTCAGAGGTAAATCCTTTAGATAAGGCAAAGATTATCCGTGAGCTTTCACTTGGTGAGGGAGACCTTGTCGCAATGGTGGGAGACGGAATAAATGATTCTGTGGCTCTCGTGGAGGCAGATGTCGGAATTTCAATCGGAAGTGCCACTGACGTTGCGATTGACTCGGCAGACGTTGTTCTGACGCGAAGCTCACTTTCCGACGTAGCCGCTGCCGTAAGACTTGGCAGGCGCACTCTTATTAATATATACGAAAACCTTTTCTGGGCGTTTTGCTATAATATCATAGGTATCCCGCTTGCCGCAGGCGCGTTTATTCCTATCTTCGGGTGGAGCTTAAATCCGATGTTCGGTGCTGCTGCTATGAGTGTTTCAAGCTTTTTAGTGGTTATGAATGCATTGAGACTTAACCTTTATGACCCGACTAGGAAACACAACAAAAAGGCTAAAATGCAAACTAATATATACAAAAAGGAGACTGAAATGGAAAAATTAACTATTAAAATCGAAGGAATGATGTGCCCTCATTGTTCGGGAAGAGTGAAGAGCTTGCTTCTTGAAAATCCTGCTGTTTCGGAAGCCGATGTATCCCACGAGAGAGGCGACGCCATTATTACTCTTAAGGAAAAAACCGAAATATCTGTCCTTGAGGAGATAATAACCGATGCGGGTTATAAGGTAATAAAGTGATTTTATTAAAATAAAGCGCACTTTTACTTGACAAATCGAATATATTTGTGTATAATATTCGTAACTCAATACAAGATTGGAGAAAACAGATGAAGGATTATCAGCTTCTCAAAAACAACGACCCCGAGCTTTATGAAGCCGTGATGAACGAAACGTCGCGCCAGCGCAACAAAATAGAGCTGATTGCGTCGGAGAACTTCGTATCCGAAACGGTTATGGAAGCAAACGGAACGACTCTTACAAATAAATATGCCGAAGGCTATCCCTCAAAAAGATATTACGGAGGCTGCGAGCATGTTGACGTAGTTGAAACTATTGCGATAGAAAGAGCGAAAAAGCTCTTTGGAGCAGGCTACGCTAACGTTCAGCCTCATTCGGGTGCGCAGGCAAATATGGCTGTATTTTATGCGCTTCTCACTCCCGGTGATACAGTTCTTTCCATGAATCTTGCCCATGGCGGACACCTTTCTCACGGATCTCCTGTCAATATGTCGGGTAAGTATTGGAATATCGTTCCTTACGGTGTTTCACAAAAGACCGAAACGATTGATTACGAAGAGGTAAGACAACTGGCTCTTACGCATAAGCCGAAGCTTATTCTTGCCGGAGCATCCGCCTATCCTAGAGTAATTGATTTCAAGAAATTCTCCGAAATTGCCAAGGAAGTCGGCGCTTATCTTATGGTAGATATGGCGCATATCGCAGGACTCGTTGCCGCAGGACTTCATCCGTCACCCGTGCCATACGCTGACGTAACTACTACCACAACTCATAAAACGCTTCGCGGTCCACGCGGTGGTCTTATACTCTCAAATGACGAGGAAATAGCAAAGCGTATTAACAAGGCTATTTTCCCGGGTACGCAGGGCGGTCCTCTTATGCATACGATTGCCGCAAAGGCGGTATGCTTCGGCGAAGCCTTGAAGCTTGAATTCAAGGAATACGCAGCCCGTATAATAGAGAATACACGTACCCTTGCCGATGCTCTTGTAAAGGAGGGCTTCCGTCTTGTTTCGGGCGGCACGGATAATCACCTTATGCTCGTCGATCTTACAGGTATGAAGGTTGACACGGGTAAGGAGGCAGAGCATCTGCTCGATGAGGTTGGTATTACATGTAATAAGAATGCTATCCCCTATGATACACAGAAGCCTGTAATTACCAGCGGTATCCGTCTTGGCACTGCTGCTGTTACTACCAGAGGCTTTGTAAAGGAAGATATGCTTGAGGTTGCAGAGCTTATATCTCTCACTCTTTCTGATTATGAAAAGAACAGTGAAGAGGTAAAGGAAAGAGTCGCAAAGCTTTGCAAGAAGTATCCGCTCTACGAATAAAATAAATCCCCCCCTGTCAGATACCTCTGATTTTGGAAGCTTAAGGTATCTGAGGGGGATTTTTTAATGAATGTTATGGGGTAAAATTATAAATCGTCAGCGTCCTGAGTGGGTTTTTCGTAAGGGTCATCGGGAGTTCCCGTATAAGAGCCGAGGGGGTCCGTGTTAATATTTGAATCTGATTTCATATTTGTAACAGCCGGGATTGCCTTTTTTGATTCTTTTTTTGTCTTTTCATTTCTTTTCAATATTTTCACCGCCTTTCATTTTTCTTATTTTGCGGTGAAGACGTCAAAATATACGGTTTGAGATACCTGAAAATAAAAAGGAAGCAGTTTAAATTCCCATATTTGCTTGGAATTTAAGCTGCTTCCTTTTATATGTTTTTATTCGGCTACGAATACGTAAGGATATATTTCCTGACCTGCGTCAATCGTATATATTTCCGCATCCGGATGCTTTTCTCTTATGCGGTCGGTGAAGATAACGCACTCTCCCGCGTCGGCATCCTTACCGCAGAAGACTGTAAGCATGAATCTGTCCTCTCCGAGAAGTGTAGAAGCAAGAGAAAGAGCAGCCTCCATTTTGTCAGCGTGAGATACTATTATCTCCTTGCCTATGATACCGATGGTGTCGCCGTTCTTAACCTCGACTCCGTTCATTTGAGCGTCGCGTATTGCAGGAGAAATATACCCGCAGACAACGCTCTCAATCGCAGCGTTTGCGGATTCTATGATTTGCTCGGCATCGGGACTTTCAAAGTCCATGGTAGCAAGAGCAACGTAACCTGTACCTATACTCTTTGTTGGTATAACGTGTATTTTTGCGTTTTCATAGATTCCGGCAGCCTGAGATGCGGCGAGGAAAATATTCGAGTTGTTCGGGAATACGAATATATTCTCCGCGTGCACCTTTTCAAATGCGTCAAGGAAATCCTGAGCCGACGGATTGTTTGTCTGTCCTCCCCAGATAGTCTCGTCTGCGCCAAGGTCGTGGAACAGGGCGTCAATTCCTTCTCCGTTAGATACCGCGACAACACCGTATTTCTTTGAAATCACGGGAGTGTCCTTTGCTTTTTCCGTCTTCTTTGAGAACAGTCCGACTGCTTCCGAAGTCTCTTTTTCCTCATTTGGGCTTTCTTTGGAATTCTCTTCGAGACTTGTGTGCTGCATTGACATATTCTCGATTTTTACGGTGATAAATTCACCGAAGGTGCGCATATGAGCAAGTACCTTTTCTGGAGTAAGGGTATGAACGTGAAGCTTTACGATAGTGTCCGTCTTAAAAGCAACGATAGAATCGCCAAGCTCCGAGAGGAAGGAACGAAGGGCATCAACGTCAAATTTGTCAATATCGCATTTTGAGTGCTGAAGCTGAACAAGAAGCTCTGTGCAGTAGCCGTAGGTCATAACGCTGTCAGGACCGAAGCTCGTGGGAAGAGGCGCTTCCTTTTCAGACGCTTGAGCTTCACCCTCTTCGGTAGCTATCTCTTCACCGTTAAGCACGCGATTGAAGCCGTCCATTATATAGAAAAGACCTGCTCCGCCGCTGTCAACAACACCTGCCTCTTTAAGAGCAGGGAGAAGATCGGGGGTTCTTTCAACCGAAGCCTGCATTTCCTTTACGAAGTTGGAGAAGAAGCTTCTTATCGTCGTTTGGGGTGTTATTTTAGATACGGCATATTCAACCGCTTCTCTTGCAACGGTAAGAATAGTACCCTCTGTGGGAGTCATGACCGTACTGTAAGCCTGCTTTACTCCGAGCTCAAGAGCTTCACCGAGTATTTGAGGTGTAGCCTCTGTGCAGTTTTCAAAGCCTGAAGCTACTCCCGCGAAGAACTGAGAGAGAATAACGCCGGAATTTCCTCTTGCACCGAGAAGCATACCGTGGGAGAGGTCCTTCATAACCTCTGCGATGTCGTCTGTATCACGGCCCTCAATTGCTGCAATACCGCTCTCAATGGTCATTCTCATATTGTCGCCGGTGTCACCGTCGGGAACAGGGAATACATTAAGCTGGTTTACTTCCTCGGCATTGGAGCGAAGCTCAGCCGCGCCGCCCTTTGCCATTTTCGCGAAAAGCAGACCGCCAAGACGCTTGAGACTGCTTACAGGTCCGGACTTTTTCGATTTATCTGATTTGTTTACAGGCTTCTTTTGCGCTTTCGCCTTAACGTTTTTAGATTTTTCCTTTTGCTGCTTTGCGACCTTTTGTTCCTTCTTTGATGTCGTGTCTTTTGTATTGTTAGCCATAAGTCAAGATTCCTTTATGTTTTATCTCTCGTTAGCAACGAAGAACAGTGCAAGCGTTCCGGGTCCGGAATGAGATCCGATAACCGGTCCGACGTCGGTAATTACCTTAACTGTAGCTCCGTATCTTTCGGCAAGAAGCTTCTCAAGAGTCTTTGCATCTTCAAGGCAGTCGCCGTGCGAGATGAAGACGACTCCGCCAACCTTGTCAGCGGCGAGCTCACCGTACTTATCGGCAAGAGTAGCAATGGCATTTTTTCTTCCGCGAACCTTCATACGGCTTATGAGATGTCCGTCATTATCCATATAAAGCACGGGCTTTATTCCGAGCATCGTACCGACAACCTGGGTGAGCGCGCTTATTCTTCCGCCGCGCTTGAGATATACGAGGTCGTCAACCGTAAACCATATTCCCATTCGTGGAACAAGGCCCTCGGCAAATTCTTTGGCTTCCTCGATTGAAGCACCGCTGTTTTTCTTTTCTGCGGTGAGATACACCATAAGTCCCTCTCCGGCAGATGCCGCAAGAGTGTCAACGACGAGGATTTTTCTTTCGGGATATTCTGCCTTCAGGTCCTCTGCTGCTATTTTCGCGGAGCTGCAGGTTGTGCTGAGTCCCGATGAGAACGCAAGGCAGAGAATATCGTTACCCTCATCGAGAATTGCTTTGAAGCTTGCCTTGAACGCATCGGGGTTAACCGCGGAGGTTTTTGCAACCCGTCCTGCGCGCATTTCTTGATAAAACTCGGATGCCTTCATATCCGAATCGGTGTATTCCTTGTCGGAATCTGTAAATCTGAAGGTCAGGGGAGAAAAACGAACGCCCCATTCCTCGAGCATCTGCGGCTTTATATCACAAGCCGAATCTGTGTAAATTACGTAATTATTCAAAATAATCTCCGTTTCCTGCGCGTCTGTGCCGAATAGAGCATAGCGCGCATTTTTGTTTTTGCTTTCGTTTGCCTAAACGGTGTCGTTGTCGGATTTATTATTGTCCATAATCTGCGATAAGCCTATACGGCTAAGCTCGCGTACGTTGTTATTGATAGCTTCAAGCGACCTGTAAAGAGCAGCGCGGTCATCATCGGATACACCGCGGCTTGCAAAATCAACTGCAGCTTTAACCTTATGCCGAAGCCTTTTCGCGGCATTCATTCCTTCTTCGGTAAGGAATATAGGAGCTCTGTAATTGTTTTTTGCATCGGCGGGCTTTGAAATGAGTCCCTTTCCCATAAGCATTCCTATGGCGCGGGAAACGTCTGCTTTGTCTTTTCCGCAGCACTGCGCAAGGTTTGCGGCTGTTATGCCGTTTTCGTAATTCGCAAGCGTAATAATGTATATTGCGTGAGGACCCTTTAGGTCAAGAGCTTCCATTTCATCTGCTTCGATTTTATGCAAAAGCCTTGAAAGTTCTGTTATGAAGTACGAAAATTTTTCAAATCGTGTGACCATGGTGCGTAGCTGTGACTATCCTTTCTTATGTTAAACGTGTTGTTGATTATTCAACGACCGACGGCTAAATTATAGCATAGTCGGTATAAAATGTCAAGCGTGAAAAAACGTTCCCTCCAGTTATTATCAGTTATCGGGGCCTTGCGATGCTGATGAGAGCTGCTTAAGATAAGCGTTTATAAAACCGTCTATTTCTCCGTCCATTACGGCATCGATGTTGCCGTCCTCATAGCCTGTTCTCGTATCCTTTGCCAGAGTGTAGGGCATGAATACGTAGCTTCGTATTTGGCTTCCCCATTCGATGTTTGCCTTGTTTCCCTGAATATCCTCAATTCTGTCGAGCTTTTCGCGAAGCTTTATTTCCATAAGCTTTGCCTTAAGCATCTTAATAGCCGTTTCTTTGTTTTGAAGCTGGCTTCTCTCGGTCTGGCAGCCTACGACGATACCCGTGGGCTTATGAACTATTCGTATGGCAGAGTCGGTCTTGTTTATATGCTGACCTCCCGCGCCGCTTGAGCGGTGAGCTGTTATCTCCATGTCTTCGTCCTTGATAACTATTGAATCGTCATCATCGAATTCAGGCATTACCTCGACCGAAGCGAATGAGGTATGTCTTCTTCCCGACGCGTCAAAGGGAGATACTCTTACTAGACGGTGAACGCCGTTTTCACTCTTTAGGTATCCGTAAGCGTTAACACCCTCAACCATAATAGTTGCCGACTTGATGCCCGCTTCGTCACCGTCAAGCCAGTCCACGAGCTTAACGTTGAATCCGTGCTTTTCTCCCCATCTGGTATAAAGGCGGTAGAGCATTGATGCCCAATCCTGAGCCTCTGTGCCTCCCGCGCCCGGGTGGAAAGATAGAATTGCGTTGTTTTTATCATATTGACCGGAGAGCAGCACTTCTATTCTCTTTTTCTCTGCCTCGGCTTCGATGTACTCGGTCTCGCTGACTACCTCCTCGACCGAATCCTCGTCGTTCGCTTCTATTGCCATTTCGCAAAGCGTGTACGTGTCTTCAAGCCTTGAGCATAGCTCCTCGTAACTCTCGACCTTGTCCTTGAGCTGTTTTATTTCCTGAAGCTTTTTAGAGGATTTTTCCGCATCGTTCCAGAAATCCTGGACCATGGTTTCGCGTTCGAGGTCCTGAGCGCGTTCCTTAGCTTCATCTATACGGAGCTGATTTTTAAGCTCGGATATTACGTCCTCAAGAGCGACCAGCCTTCTTTTTGCTTCTTCAAGAGCAACTATCATACTTGTAAGTGTTTCCTTTCGTGCGTGCGATTAAATCATTTGCGCATAATTTAACAAATAAATTGTACCATAAAATACATGATTTGTCAATGATTATTTCCTCGGTAAAAAAGAGTTGACATTTTTCAGTGTATATGATATACTGATTTCACAAAAAATAAACCTTGAAAAGGTGTACGGAAAGGTGAAAAAATAATGAAAGTAACAAAAGAAACACTTATAGGCGATATTCTTGACCATAACGTTGAAACGGCAAGATTTTTCTTTGAAATAGGTATGCACTGTCTTGGATGCCCTCATTCCAGAGGCGAGTCCATTGCCGATGCGTGCGAGGTTCACGGAACCAATGCCGATGAGCTCGTTGCAAAAATCAACGCGTTTCTTGAAGGAAATAAGTGAGCGTTCCGATAAATAAAAGACTGCTTGCCTGCGCGTCGCTTGTGAGAGATGGAGCAGTGCTTGCCGACGTAGGCACCGATCACGGGTATTTACCTATCCATCTTCTTCAGAACGGGCGCGCCACGCGTGCCGTGCTTTCTGATATAAATGAAGGACCACTTCGCAAAGCGGAAAAAAACGTGCGCGAGGCAGGGCTTTTAGGTAAGGTATCGCTGTATCTTTGCGACGGAGCAAAGGCACTTTCCTCACTCGGCATAACCGATTATTGCATAGCTGGAATGGGAGGAGAGCTGATTGCTTCGATTATATCCTCTGCACCTCAAATGAGGAACGGGGACGTTCGTCTTATCCTTCAGCCAATGTCCAAGCCCGAAGCCTTGCGGACTTATCTTTATGAGAGTGGATTTGATATTGAAAAAGAGCTTTACGTAAAGGACGAAGGAAAGTATTACGTTTGCATTCAGGCGGTATATGTAGGAGAGCGTGTCGTATTTTGCGCCCCCGATGCCCATTTTGGCAAGGCATGCTTCTTTGAATCGGGAATGAGTCCCGATATGATAGGCTATATGATGGAGAAAAAGACGGCGTTATGCCGTATGATTGAGGGAAAGCGTATCGGCGGCGCCGATACCGAGAGAGACGAGGCTCTTCTTTCGGCTCTTCTTGAAAGACTTGATAAAAATTCAGCGAAAGGTTTTGACCTATGACTGTTAAAGAACTTTATGAAAACATATGCGACCGTATTCCCGAGGACCTTCGCGAGGAGTGGGATAACGACGGTATTATGTGCTGTTCTGACGATTTTACCGAAGTCAAGAGAGCTCTTGTTACGCTTGACGTTACCGAAGAGGTTGTCGATTATGCGATTGATAACGGATTTGACCTTATTCTGTCGCACCATCCTCTTATATTCAAGCCGATATCAAGTATAAATCCCGACGACCATATATCAAGAAAGCTTGTTAAGCTCATAAACGCAAACGTTTCGGTTATATCCTTGCATACAAGGGCGGATAAGGTAAGAGGGGGCGTCAACGATTGCCTGGCAAAGCTGCTCGGTCTTTCTGACGTAGAGCCCTTCGGAGATGATTGTCTTGGAAGAATAGGGCACCTTGAACGCGAGACGAGTCTTGAGGAATTCGCTACCCGTGTCAAATCTGCGCTTGGGATTGAGCGTATGCTCGCCTCCGACGCGTATAACCCCGTGTATACCGTTGCTCTCGTCGGAGGAGACGGAAAGTCCTACGTTAAGGACGCGATTGAGATGGGCGCTGATACATACCTTTCGGGCAGAATAGGTTATAACGTCATGCAAGAGGCGGTCGAAATGGGAATCAATCTTATCGAGGCGGGGCATTATGCCACCGAGTTCCCCGTGACGGGCTTCTTCTCGCATCTTTTGACTAAAATAGACCCGAAGATAACTGTTGAGACAGTCGGCTCATATATGCTGAGAACTCTTTGATAATGAAATTTAAAGGA
This sequence comes from Eubacteriales bacterium, assembly GCA_045644805.1. Classification (GTDB taxonomy): domain Bacteria; phylum Bacillota; class Clostridia; order Oscillospirales; family CAG-272; genus UBA1740. The sequence goes on from JAZRHO010000054.1 coordinate 57,699, forward strand.
ATAAGAAAAGGTGAGTTGCCGAATTCCATGGCTCTCACCTTTGTTGTTTTTGTTTTTTAATCTGAAAGACTGCCCTCATATTGGTGTGGCTTATAGTATTTTTGAAAGCTCTGCCTCTATTTTGCTTTTTGTGCTTTGCCTCGGGGGTGTCAGCGGGAGGCGCACCTCCTCACCGCAAATGCCGATTTTGCTCATTGCGTATTTTATGGGTGATGGATTTGTCTCCAAAAACAGAGTGTTTATAAACGGAAGTAATGCTTTTTGCTCGGAAAGGGATACTTTTGAATTGCCTTCAAAATATGAGTCTGTAATGTTTTTTATACGCGCGGGGATTATATTTGATGCTACCGAGATTATTCCCATACCCCCGAGCGCGAGAGTTGCATAAATTTGCGAATCATTACCAGAATAAAGAGTTATTTTATCGCTTAACATGGAGAGTGAAACCAGTCTGTCCAGCGAATCGGAGGCTTCTTTTATAGCAACTATTTTTTCGTGGTCTGCCAGTTTGTTAACCGAGTCCGTAGAAAGATTTACCGACGTTCTTGAGGGGACATTGTAAAGAATTATTGGCAAATCTGCACTTTCTGCAACGGAAAGATAATGCTTTATCAGTCCTTCGTCTGTACCCTTATTATAATATGGAGTGACGAGCAAAAGAGCATTTGCTCCCATCTCCTTTGCTTGACGCGAGTATTCGATTGTTCTCCTTGTGTCATTCGTTCCCGTACCGAAAATAAGCGGTACTTTTCCGCGTACTCTTTCGGAAGCGAACTTATAAAGCTTGTATCTTTCACTGTCGCTGAGAGTAGAGCACTCGCCGGTTGTTCCGGCGATGACGAGGGCGTCTGTTTTGCTTTCAAGCTGTATATCGATAATGTGTGAAAGAGAGCTGTAATCTATCTCTCCGTTCTTGAACGGTGTTATGAGTGCCGTTGCCGTGCCTTTAAAAATCAGGTCTTTTTTCATAACTAAAGCGGAGCGCCCTCTTGAAAAATTTGAAGTAATAGTGTATAATGTTAAAGTAAAATATTGCGCCCCGTATTCCTATTATATGCACGTGGGTGAGTAAAGGATATCTTAAAGTGGAAAAAATACAGACAGAAATTGTAAACGAAAGAATTTCAACCGACCTTAAAACGTCGGATTTTTATTATGAATTACCCGAAGAGCTTATTGCTCAGTCTCCGAGCGCCGAGCGAGATATGTGCCGTCTTATGGTGGTAGACCGTAATAAGGACGGTGTTGAGCATAGGATTTTTCGCGACATCATAGATTATTTGAATCCCGAAGACATGCTCGTTGTCAATTCGTCAAAGGTCATTCCCGCAAGACTCCTCGGCAAAACCGATAAGACGGGTGCCGATATGGAGCTTCTTTTGCTTCGCGCTCTTGATAATGGGGACTGGGAGACGCTCGTTCGCCCCGGAAAAAGAGCAAAGGTTGGCGCGAGCTTCACCTTCGGCGGTATTCTTCACGCTACCGTCACCGATATAGTCGATGGCGGAAACCGTATAGTTGAATTTTCTTACGATACTGACAAATATAAAAACATATACGAGGTGCTTGATGTCATAGGAAATATGCCGCTGCCTCCGTATATTACGAAAAAACTCGAAAATAAAAACGATTACCAGACCGTATACGCAAAGACCGAGGGCTCTGCCGCTGCGCCTACGGCAGGTCTGCACTTTACAGAAGAGCTCATATCAAAAATAAAGGCTAAGGGCGTTGGATACGGAGAGGTTACCTTGCACGTAGGTCTCGGCACCTTCAGACCTGTCAAGGTGGAAAACATAGAGGAGCATCTTATGCACGGCGAGTATTTCTTTGTGCCCGATGATGTTGCAGAAGAGATAAACCGCCGCCGTGCGAGAGGCGGAAGAATCATAGCCGTCGGAACTACTTCGTGCCGTGTCCTTGAAAGTGCATCCGATGAAAACGGTAAAGTGCACCCAATAAGTGCGAATACGGGCATTTTTATCTACCCGGGCTATAAATTCAAGGCAACAGATGCGCTGATAACCAATTTTCACCTCCCCGAAAGCACCCTTCTTATGCTGGTCAGCGCCCTGGCAGGTAAAGAAAGAATGATGAGTGCTTACAAAACGGCGGTAGGGGAGAGGTATCGTTTCTTTTCTTTCGGCGACGCGATGCTGATTGTATAAAATCCGCAATACTGTGTTGTCGGGCGACGCGGTCGGCTCGGAGTAGGTAACTACACCTTCGCCTTCCTTGCACCCTTACGCCTTATCTTGCGAATTTTCTACAAATCAGCAACGCTGAGCGTGCAAGCGTGTGATACTTTATTAAACCTTTCGACTTGCCCTCGGCTTAGGGAATCATAAAGGAGATTCTGATGGTTTTTGTCTGTCCTAAATGCTTAAGAAAATTGAATATTACCGACAAGGGTACGGCGGTATGCGATAAAGGTCACTCGTATGACAGGAGCCGATACGGCTATTATAATCTTCTGTTATCCGAGCGGGGCGGAACTCACGGAGATAATAAGGAGATGATATGTGCAAGACGCGAATTTCTTTCGCGCGGCTTTTATGAGCCGCTTGCATCTGAAGTAGCTTTGGCATGCAGCTCGCTTTTACCGAAAGGCGGTGTGCTTCTCGATGCGGGATGCGGAGAGGGCTACTATACCGAGCGCGTCAGAAAATCATTGGACGATAAAAGCGTACGCATAGCGGTTTTTGATATATCAAAGGATGCCGTTCGAGCTGCGGCAAGGCGTGGCTGCGCCGATGAATATGCTGTCGCAGGCTCTTATCATATGCCGATAGAGGGCGAAAGCGTGGACCTTGTTCTGAATACCTTCTCGCCCCTGGCGGCAGAAGAGACTTTAAGAGTTTTGAAGCCGGGCGGATATTTCGTTATGGCAATCCCTGCCGAAGAGCACCTTTTCGGTCTTAAGGCTGCGGTTTATGACGTACCGTATAAAAACAAGCCTGAAAGCACCGAGCTTGAGGGATTCACGCTTGTATCTCAAAAAGAAGTAAAATACAGTATAAAACTTGACACGGAGTCGGATATACGCTCTCTTTTTATGATGACACCGTATGCATACAGAACATCAAAGAGCGGAAGAGACAAAATACTTTCGCTAAAGGAGCTTGTGACCGATGCGCATTTTCTTATACTTGCTTATAAAAAGAACTGAAAACAGGAGAGACTTATATGGATATTACTCACGGAAAGTATCTCGGCGTTGATTACGGAGACGTAAGAACCGGAATTGCCGAGTGCGATATTTCGGGCATGCTGGCAAGCGGAATTGCTACGATTAAAGAGGGCGGAATGCGAAAGACCGCCATACGTGTAGCAAAAGAGGCTGAGGATAGATGCTGTAAGAAAATAATAATCGGTCTTCCTAAAAATATGGACGGAAGCGAAGGCGAACGTACTGAGGTTATACGTGCGTTTGCGCAGATACTGTCTTCCTTGACGTCAATTCCTCTTGATTTTTGCGATGAGCGTATGAGCACGATGGTAGCGTACCGCTATCTTGGAGCAACGGAAACCTTTGGCAAAAAACGCCGTGACGCGGTTGACACGCTCTCCGCGGAAATAATTCTACAAAGCTATCTTGACAAAGAGCGCAGCGCCAAAAAATAATCTGATTTCGCATACTGCATAATTTTTGTTTTCATTTCATATAATTAGAGGCCGGGAAATATTCCTGACCTCTGTTTTTTGCAAATGGGAGACTTAAAAAATGAAAAAATGTCAACTTTTGTTTAAAATTCTATGCATATTTATGATGTTTATTCTCGTATTGCCATGCGTTTGCGCCTGTAGCGAGACAAAAAGCGCGGATTACATAATGGGGGAATTTGTATCTGCTTACGGCGCCGGAGGTGTAATTTATGCAAAATCCGTTCCCGAGGGAGAGAGTGGATATGCGGATTCGGATTTTTTCCCTACAATGTACGGTGAGGGAGAGGACTGTGTATCGGATTATGCCGTTCTTTTGCTGTCCGATATGGATACGGTTGGCGAGTGCGCTGTGTTTATTTGCTATTCCGAGTATGATGCTATACTCGTCTCGGATATGTGTACGAGGCGGCTTTCGTTGCTTCGCTCGCTTATGGGAAGCGTTGACGTAAGCTTCACCGAGGACGCCTTTATCAGACGTTACGGCAGAGTCGTTGTGATGTGCGCCCTCTCGGACAATGAGCGCGCGGAACGCATATTTGACCGTATTATTTAAAATACTTGACTTTCTCTTTTAAAGAGTGTAAAATATACGGAGAAAACTGTATAAAGGATAATTTAAAATGATTGACGAAGTAATTCTTTGTAAATACGGAGAGATAATACTCAAGGGGCAGAATAGGCATAATTTTGAGTCTATGCTTATAAAGGAGCTCAGACGCCGTGCTTCGCCCTTCGGAACGTTTAAAATATATACGAATCAGTCGACGATATACGTTGAGCCTCAGAATGACGATTGCGATATGGACGGCATGTACGAGACTGCGAAGCGCATTTTCGGAATTATCGGAGTAAACCGCGCGAAGGCTTGCGAGAAGAACATGGATTCTATCATTGCTACCGCGAAAAGCTATCTTCCGAGAAAGCTTGCCGGCAAGCGCACCTTCAAGGTAGACGCTCGGCGTTCGGACAAGTCATTCCCGCTTGGCTCTCCCGAAATATCCCGCGACGTCGGAGCGGCAGTGCTTGAGGCTATGGGAGGAAAAATCAAGGTTGATGTCAAATCTCCCGACGTGGTCGTTACCGTTGAAATACGTGACAAGCTGGCTTACATAAGAGCCGGTCAGGAGCCCGGGGCGGGCGGACTTCCCATTCGTTCCGCAGGCAGAGGCTTGCTTCTTCTTTCCGGCGGTATAGACTCGCCCGTCGCAGGCTGTATGATGGCAAAGCGCGGACTTGAAATAGAGGCCCTTCACTTTGAGTCATTCCCATATACGTCGGAGCGCGCAAAGGAAAAGGTTCTGACTCTCGCTGAGGAAATGTGCGAATTTTGCGCAAAGATACACGTGCATATAATCTCTCTTACGCATATTCAAGAGGTCCTTCGAGATAATTGCGAGGAGGATTATTTTACGCTTCTTCTTAGAATGTTCATGATGAAGCTTGCTCAAAGATGCGCAGAGGAGTATAAATGCGGAGCTCTTATAACCGGAGAAAGCCTCGGTCAGGTGGCCTCGCAGACGCTTGCCGCAATAGGCGTCACCGACTCTGCCGTCACTATCCCCGTGCTCCGTCCTTGCATAGGACTTGATAAGAGTGAGATAGTTAAGGAGGCAAGAAAGTACGGTACATTCGATACCTCCATTCTTCCTTATGAGGACTGCTGCACGGTGTTCACACCCCGCCATCCCAAAACCCAGCCTAAGCTTGAGGGCGTTCTTGCCGAGCTTGCGAAGATAGACTTTGAAGGCCTTCTTGACGAGGCATACGCAACGATGTATACCGAAACGAAGCTCGTTTATGACGGATATCGCTAAGCGCTTCAAGGAAACCGTCACCAAATAAAATTTTCATGAAATCTTAAAATTCGGAGGACATAAAAATGACGCACGAAAATAAATTCGGCATGTTTGTTCACTGGGGCATTTACGCCGCCACAGGTATTCAGGATCAGGCATACGCAAGAATGAATATGGCAAGAGACGAATATGAGGCTATTATGCATAGGTTCAATCCTGTAAAGTATGATCCAGAAAAATGGGTGCTGCTGGCAAAGGAAGCGGGCATGGAATATATTTGCTTTACGGCGAAGCACCACGACGGCTTCTGCATGTGGGATACGAAGGAAACCGATTATAATATAATGAACACACCTTACGGAAAGGACGTGCTTAAAATGCTTTCCGATGCCTGTAAAAAGCACGGGATGAAGCTGTCCTTGTATTATTCATGCCCGGATTGGCACCATAAAAACGGTTATAATCCAGCGTCAACTCACCAGTGGAAGGCGGTTACGGATAACGGTGTTAATACAGGAGCGTATCTCGAATACGTGCGTCGCCAGGTGCGTGAGCTTTGCACAAATTACGGACCTCTTTATACCTTCTTCTGGGATATACCTCCGAAAATAAAGGATCCTTCCTTTAACCAAATGATACGTGAGCTTCAGCCGGGTATCTTCATTAACGACAGAGGCTATGATATAGGAGACTTTTCTACACCGGAGCGCGAATATGAAGCGGCAGACTGCCTGCGCTTTACCCGAATGACGGAGGCCTGCAACTCGGTAGGCGAACAGAGCTGGGGATACCGTGAAAACGAGGACTTCTACTCCTTGCGCCATTTGATTTCCTCTATCGACCGTATTATGGCTATGGGCGGAAGCTATCTTCTTAACGTTGGTCCTGATGCAAACGGAGAAATTACCGAGGAGTATGCTGAGCGCATACGAAAGGTGGGTAATTGGTACAGACGCATGGGCGGTGCTCTTGTGTGCCATGAGGCAGATGGTTTCGCTTACGGCATAAAAGCCAATAAGGCTATTGTTACCAAAAAGAACGACAGGTCATATTTCCATTTTCCGGACGGAATTCGTTCCTCATCCATAGCACTTGAATTTTTCCCATCACTTCCGAAAAGCGTGCGTCTTTTGAACACGGATAGTGCTTTGGGCTTCGCGATTGAGAAGCTTCCGGAATATTTTTCTGCAGGTCAGGCGCAATCGTTCCTTCATATAACAAAAATTCCCGTTGATGAGCTTTCAAACGAGGCTATAGTTATAGAGATAGAATGGTAAGGGCATTTTATTTCAGATCGTGGCATTACGAAGGCTTTTTCGGAGAGCTTTGGCAGCATTGCTGAAATATTTATTTAAATCTTTATAAAATCATTGACAAAGAGCATAATTTGTGTTAAAATACGTTGTACAAATCCTCAGGGAGGAGTAGCTTTTGGTAGGTATCAAAGAGAGGGGACGGATGGTGAAAGTCTTCATGCCGCGAAAGTGAAGGTAGCCCTGCAGTATCCGCGAAGAAAGGGAAGTAATCGTTAGTTTCCCGATTAGACCGCGGCGTGACATTCGCGTTAAGAATATGAAAAGAGGTGCAGCGTTTATTATACGCTTTGCACTTGAAAATTGGGTGGTACCGCGTTTTTTCGCCCCAAGGAGCTTTAGCTTAGCTTCCTTGGGGCTTTTTATTTTTTATGATGATAAAACCGAAAGGAAAACATAAAATGAGAGAAGAACTTGCAAAAAATTACGTTCCGATGGAATTTGAGGACAGAATCTATAAGAAATGGTGCGAGAAGGGGTATTTTGCGCCCGATCCCGATAAGAAAAAGCCCCCTTTCTCAATAGTTATTCCACCCCCGAACGTAACGGGTCAGCTTCATATGGGCCATGCGCTTGACCAAACGCTTCAGGATATCCTCATACGTACAAAGCGTATGCAGGGATACTCTACACTCTGGGTACCCGGAACAGACCATGCGGGTATAGCAACGCAGATAAAGGTTGAAGAGAACCTGCGCGTAAACGAGGGACTTACAAGATACGACCTCGGACGCGAAAAGTTCCTTGAGCGTGTATGGGATTGGAAAAATCAGTACGGCTCAAGAATAATAAGCCAGCTTAAAAAGCTCGGTTCATCCTGCGATTGGCAAAGAGAGCGCTTCACTATGGACGAGGGGTGCTCGGAGGCAGTCAAGGAGGTATTCGTAAACCTTTACAATAAGGGACTTATCTACCGCGGCTTCCGCATTATAAACTGGTGTCCCAACTGCCGTACCGCCCTTTCCGACGCAGAGGTAGAATATAGCGAAAAATCGGGCAATTTCTGGCATATAAGCTATCCTGTAAAGGATTCTGACGAGTTCGTTACAGTTGCTACAACAAGACCTGAGACCATGCTCGGAGATACTGCGGTAGCAGTTCATCCCGAGGATGAAAGATACGCTCACCTTGTAGGAAAAACTCTGTCTCTTCCTCTCGTAGGAAGAGAGATACCCGTTATCGCTGACGAATACGTAGAGCGCGATTTCGGTACGGGCTGTGTAAAAATAACTCCCGCCCACGACCCCAATGACTTTGAGGTAGGTAAGCGCCACGGTCTTGAAGTGATAAAGGTTATGAACGATGACGCAACTATCTGCGAGCAGTACGGCGGAAAGTATGCGGGAATGGATAGATATGAAGCGAGAAAGGCAATCGTTAAGGACCTTGAAGCGGGCGGATACCTCGTTCGTATAGAGCCCTGCTCTCATAATGTAGGCACCTGCTACCGCTGTAAGACGACGGTTGAGCCGATAACCTCCGACCAGTGGTTTGTAAAGATGGATCCTCTTGCAAAGCCTGCTCTTCAGGCTGTTGTTTCGGGCGATATTAAATTTGAGCCCGAAAGATTTACGAAGATATACACAAACTGGATGGAAAACTGCCATGATTGGTGCATTTCCCGTCAGCTTTGGTGGGGTCACAGAATACCTGCTTACTATTGCGACGCGTGCGGCAATATGGAGGTCTCCAAGACCGACGTTGAAAAGTGCCCGAAGTGCGGAGCTTCTATGCGCAGAGAGGAGGACGTGCTTGATACATGGTTCTCATCTGCTCTTTGGCCCTTCTCGACGATGGGCTGGCCGAAAAACACCGAAGACCTTGAGCGTTATTATCCCACGAGCGTTCTCGTAACGGGATACGATATTATATTCTTCTGGGTTTCGAGAATGATATTCTCGGCTCTTGAGCATACGGGCAAAAAGCCCTTCTCGACCGTCTTCATTCACGGACTTGTAAGAGACGCGCAGGGAAGAAAGATGTCGAAATCGCTCGGAAACGGCATTGACCCGCTTAAGATAATCGAGCAGTACGGCGCGGACGCTCTTCGCTTTGCGCTTGCTACGGGCAACGCACCCGGCAATGATATGAGATTTTCGGACGAGAAAATAGAGTCCGCAAGAAACTTCGCAAATAAGCTCTGGAACGCGTCAAGATTCGTTCTTATGAATCTCACCGAGGATGATGATGTGCTTCTTCAAATGCCAAAAGAAGACGAGCTTACGGTTGAAGATAAGTGGATAATTTCCTCCTTCAATAAGCTTGCAAAAACCGTTAACGATAACGTTGAGAACTATGAAATAGGAGTAGCTCTCGGTGAGATATACTCATTCACTTGGAATACCTTCTGCGACTGGTATATCGAAATGGCGAAGAGCCGTACGTTCGAGGGAAGCACTCCCGCGGCGCTCTCGGCAAAAAGAGTTCTCGTTTACGTTCTCGGCGGTATTCTTAAGCTTCTCCACCCTTATATGCCGTTTATTACCGAAGAAATATATCAGGCGCTTCCACATACCGATGAATCAATAATGATAGCCTCATATCCAAAGTACGACGAGGCGCTCTGCTATCCTGACGAGGAAGCGGAGGTGGAAAGAATTATTTCCTGCATTACCGCCATTCGCGCGCGCAGAGCGGAAATGAATATCGCGCCTTCAAAGAAAGCAAAGCTCTACGTAGTTACAAAATATCGCGATACCTTCTTGTCGGCAGGAAAGATTCTTGAAAAGCTTGCGTCGGTATCCGAGCTTCATCTGGTTGACTCGTACGAATCCGACGATGCCGTTGCGATAGCTACCGATTCGGGCAACCTTTATATTCCTCTTGCAGACGTTATTGACTTCGAGAAGGAAAGAGCGAGACTTACTGCGGAATACGATAAAAACGAGGGTGAAATATCCCGACTTGAAAAGAAGCTTTCAAACGAGGGATTTGTCGCAAAAGCTCCCGCGGCGGTAGTTGATGCCGAGCGCGCAAAGCTTGCGAAGTACCTTGAAACACGAGAGTCTATTGCTCAGGCACTCGCAAAGCTCAAGTGACTTTTTTGACTTATTCAATATTGTTAAGGAAATACTATGAGATACGATTTTAATCCCGAAAACCACGAAACACTTGTTGAAAATGTAAACAAAAGTGTTATTTATTCGGGAAAATACGAGGATAATGAGAAAATTGCGGACCTTGTTATAGAAGCTGGCGTCGAGGAGATTGCCGAAAATGCCTTCCGCGATTTTGAGCATATTGAATCGCTTACCCTTCCGCGCTCGCTGAAGAAGATAGGACCTTCGGCATTTTCGGGCTGCAAGTCGCTGAAAAAGATTACGTTTGCTAATGGGCTTTCTGAGATATCCGACGAAGCGTTTGCGTTCTGTTCTTCGCTTCTGTCGGTGTCGATGCCCGATACCGTGTTAAGAATAGGAGAAGGTGCGTTTGAGGGATGCGCTTCGCTTTCATCTCTTAAAATATCGGAGAGCTGCGAGATGATAGGCTCTTGCGCGTTCGCCTTTTGCTTTAACCTTCGCGACGTGGTAATACCGGACAGCGTCTTGCTTGTCGAGTTTTGCGCATTTTCGTCATGCTTTGCCCTTGAGGGCGTTAAGCTTTCGAGGAGCATGGGAATGATAGACGAGTCAACCTTTGAGGGGTGCCGGTCGCTGAAGGTGGTGGACATGCCTCCTAAGCTCTATAAGATAGGAAGAAGAGCCTTTAAGGGATGTTCTTCTCTTGAAGGTGTAATCCTTCCGATAACGCTGAGGGAGATTGGATTTGACGCTTTTGCGGGATGCGCGAATATGAAGCGTATAGCAATTCCGAAGGCTCTTCGGGAGATAGAAGATTTTGACGCCTTTTCCGGCTGTGACTCCCTCTCTTTGATAACGTATGCGGGAAGCCGCGAGGAATGGGAGCTTTTGAACCGTCAGAAAACGCTGACTGTGAAAAGAAGCGACCTGAGTCTCTTTTCTCCGAAAATACATTTTATGGACTTGAAGCATGAAGTATAAATGCCTTATATTGGACCATGACGATACCGTGGTTAACAGCACCGCTACTATTCACTATCCCTGTTTTATTGAATTTTTGAAGATTTACCGTCCGAATATGGTACACGGGTACACCTTTGAGGATTTTATATTGAAGAATTTTAAGCCCGGTATACTCTCCTTGCTTTGCGATGAAATTTTACTCTCGGAGGGTGAGCTTGCCGAGGAGGGAAGATTCTGGGATAGATACGTGAATACTCGTATACCGACGGCATACGAAGGCTTTTCTGAGATTTTACAAGCCTTTCGCGGCGCGGGCGGAATCGTTGCGGTTTCCAGTCATTCTATGGAAAAATATATAATAAGGGATTACAAAAGCAACGGCCTTTTGATGCCTGACGAAATATACGGATGGGATATCGGCAAGGAAAGAAGAAAGCCGTCTGCGTTTGCGGTTTATGACCTTATAGAGAAGTACGGTTTTGATAAAAGCGAGATACTTATGGTTGATGACCTGAAGCCCGGCTTTGATATGGCGCGCGAGGCGGGAATAGACTTTGCCGCGGCAGGCTGGGGCTATAATGTTTTTGAAATAGAGAAATTCATGAGGGCGCACAGCGATTTCTATTTAACGAAGGTAGAAGAGCTTTCGCGCCTATTGATGACGTAATTGAAATCCTCGAAAAGGGCGATTCTCGCCTGAATCTGACTTTTCCAACAACAGGGGCTGCCTAAAACTCGCGTGTGAGACAGCTCCTGTTTATTTTTAGTGTCTACTTTGAAGGGATTATGCAAAAAATGGGTTGACTTATCTTTTTGTATATGCTATTATTAAATTAATAACTGATTTGTTGAAAGGATGTGACAGTCATAATTAACTTAAAGCTTATCAGCGAAAACGGCGACGTTAAATTCAAGGCGTACGGGGAAGAAATTGACGAGCGTTATGTTGGTGAATACGCCGAGGGAGATAAATGGCGTTTAGAGCTTCCCGATTCGGAATTTGTCAAGCTTCGTCTTGACGAGACGATGGAAGAGTCTATAATTTACGTTCCTGACGGAGTGTTTGAATTCGCTATTCCATTTGAATACGAAAGAAGAGCATGCTACGGTCCTGTGGCATTTGGCGGAAGCAGCCACCGCATTACCTGCTCCGAGCCCTGCGAGGCAGAGATATATGCGGAAAGAAACATTGCTCTCAACTCGCATGACAGGCACAACGTGCCGAAATATTTTCCGCACGCTCAGGCAAATTTTGTAACGCGTGAGGACCCCTGCTTCTTTGAGCGCAATGCCATTGACGGGCAGACCAGAAACGAAGGTCACGGCAAATACCCTTACCATTCATGGGGAGGAGGACTTCGTGAGGACCTTGAGTTTGAGGTTCATTTCGGAACCGAAGCTGAGGTTTCGGAGGTCACTGTTTACATCCGCGCGGATTTCCCCCACGATACGTATTGGAAGGAAATGGACATTGAGTTCTCGGATAAAAGCCTTCATCATATCGAGCTTCAGAAAATCGGCGAGGGTCAGACGTTCAAGTTTGAGCCCAAGGTTACCGAGTACGTAAAGCTTACGAATTTCAAGCAGCAAAGGCTCGAGGACGGCTCGCTCTCATTTGCGGCACTGACAGAACTTGAAGTAAAAGGTAAATACATAAAAAAGGAGAATGAAGGAATGGAAGTAAGAGACGCTTCTAACGCTAAAGACGTAAAATATTATACAACAGACAGACTCAGAGAGGAATTCCACATCGCAAGCCTCTTCACAAAGGATAACATCAGAATGGTATACAGCCATACTGACAGAATTATAGTTATCGGTATGATGCCCATTAATATGGAGCTTGTTCTCGAAGCAGGCAAGGAGCTTGCAGCCGATTACTTCCTTGAGCGCCGTGAGCTTGGATGCATCAATATCGGCGGAAAGGGAATTATCACGGTCGACGGTGAGGAGTATGAAATGAATCCCAGAGACGGTATCTACGTAGGTAAAGGACACCGAGACCTTAAATTCAAGAGCGTAGACGAGAATAATCCCGCTAAGTTCTACATAACATCATGCCCTGCTCACACCGAGTATCCCACGGTGAAGATAGACATTACAAAGGCTCGCAAGGTTCCTTGCGGCTCGCTTGAGGATTGCAATAAGAGAGTAATCAATCAGTATATTCACCCCGAGGTTATGAAATCCTGCCAGCTTGCTATGGGGCTTACCCAGCTTGAGGTAGGCTCTAACTGGAATACGATGCCCTGCCATACTCATGACAGACGCATGGAAGTATATCTCTACCTTGACATGGGACCGGACGATGCGGTATTCCATATGATGGGCGAGCCTAAGGAAACACGCCATATAATCATGCATAATGAAGAGGCTGTTATTTCTCCCTCATGGTCTATTCATTCGGGAGTTGGTACAAAGAATTATTCGTTCATATGGGCTATGTGCGGTGAAAACCAGGAATTTACCGATATGGACCATATTGAAACTAAAGAGCTGAGATAAACAAAAAATCATTATACTAAGTTTATTTAAGGAGAAGTAAAATGGCAATGAATTTCAGACTTGACGGCAAGGTTGCGCTTGTAACGGGTGCATCCTACGGTATCGGCTTTGCGATTGCAAAGGGACTTGCTGAGGCAGGCGCTACTATCGTCTTTAACGACCTTAAGCAGGAATTTGTGGACAGAGGTCTTGCAAGCTACAAGGAAGCGGGCATTGACGCGAAGGGCTACGTTTGCGACGTAACCGACGAGGATGCTGTCAACGAGCTTATTGCGAAGATAGAGCGTGAGGTTGGCGTGGTTGATATCCTCGTTAACAACGCGGGTATTATTAAGAGAATCCCCATGATAGAGATGAAGGCTTCGGAGTTCAGACAGGTAATTGACGTTGACCTTAATGCTCCCTTCATCGTATCTAAAGCTGTTATTCCTTCCATGATAAAGAAGGGCGCGGGCAAGATAATCAACATCTGCTCTATGATGAGTGAGTTCGGACGCGAGACCGTTTCCGCTTACGCATCCGCAAAAGGCGGACTTAAGATGCTTACAAGAAATATAGCATCCGAATACGGTCAGTATAATATTCAGTGTAACGGTATAGGTCCCGGCTACATAGCAACACCCCAGACTGCTCCTCTCCGTGAAAAGCAGCCTGACGGTTCAAAGCATCCCTTCGATAGCTTTATCACCGATACCAAGACACCGGCGGGCAGATGGGGCGATCCCGAAGACCTTGCAGGACCTGCAGTATTCCTCGCATCTGAGGCATCAGACTTCGTAAACGGACAGGTTCTTTACGTAGACGGCGGTATTCAGGCATACTTCGGTAAGCAGCCTTAATTACAATAACGGAGATAAAAAGCATGAAAAGTTATAATACTCTTCTTTCAGAAAACCGTGCATGGGCGGAGGAGACGTTTAAGAAAATAGACAAAAAGATGACCGCTATGGCTATTCGCTCACGTGATAAGGTGGTAGACGGTGTTGATAAAAACGGTATGCACATTGATATATTCAAAACCAATACCAACTGGTGGTGCAACGGTTTCTGGGGCGGACTTAATTATATGCTTTATGCATACACAAAGAATGAGGAATACCTGAAGACTGCAAACAGAAATGAAGAAATAATGGACGGTGCTCTTAAAAAATACGAGAAGCTTGACCATGACCTCGGATTTATGTGGCACATTATGTCCGGTGCGAATTATAAGCTTACAGGAGATAAGACCTCAAAGACGAGAAACTTCTTCGCTGCCGCAACTCTTTCATCAAGATATATTATCGATGCCGGATTTATCCGCGCGTGGAACAGAGAAGCTGCAAAGAATTATTCCATAATTGACTGCCTTATGAATCTTCCCTTGCTTTACTGGGCAAGCGATGAGACGGGTGATGACAGATTTAAGAGAATCGCTATGGCTCACGCGGATATGTCAATATGCGATCATCTCCGTGATGACGGCTCGGTTGTGCACATCGTAGAGCATGACAGAGAGACTGCTACCGTAAGAGCTACGCACGGCGGTCAGGGATATTGCGTTGGCTCTTCCTGGTCTCGCGGTCAGGCATGGGGACTTTACGGCTTTGTACTCTCCTACATTCACACTAAGGAAGAACGTTACCTTAACGCTGCAAAGCAGGTGGCTAATTACTTTATCGCAAACTGCTGCGACGATTGGCTTCCGAGAATAGACTTCCGCGCTCCCGCAGAGCCGGTGTACTATGACTCTACCGCAGGCGCGTGCGCAGCGTGCGGGCTTATAGAGCTCGGAAAGCTCCTTCCCGAAAATGAGGGAGGCATGTATATGAATGCGGCTGTAAACATTCTTCATGCTATGACCGATAAGTTCTGTAATTTTGACGACTCTTGCGACCATATGCTTGGCTTCGGAAGCGTACGTTATCCGGTTCCCGGTGTTTACGATGAGGCAAAAGCCGGTGTTCACAAGTCCATAATTTATGGAGATTATTTCTATACCGAGGCTATTCTTAAGCTTCTTGAAGCAGAATTTTTCCCTTGGTAATCACAACAAATGTAAATAAAAGTTATAAAAGGAATTGAGAATATGAAAACTTCGACACAGATTATAGCTGAAAACAAAAAATGGATTGATGAAACCTTCGCGAAGCTTGATTCAAAGCTTCGTAAGGTAGCAGTTCGCTCCAAGGGATTTGCCGCTGACGATGTTGATGAAAAGGGAAGACATATAAATAATCCTCCTACAAAATGGACCAGCGGATTTTTTGGTGGACTTAACGCTTTGATGTATGAGCACACCAAGGAAGAGGTGTATCTTGAATGTGCAAAGGCGTGTGAAAAGATGCTTGATGAGGCTCTTACAGAAAATGCTATGGAGCTTCATCACGATGTAGGATTCCAGTGGCATCCTCTCTCGGGCGCTCTTTACCGCATTACGGGAGACAAGGCTTCAAGAACGAGAAATTTCTTTGCTGCGACTCTTCTTGCTTCAAGATATAATATTGACGGCGGATTTATTACCGCTTGGAACGGTGCCGGACGTCAGAACTGGACTATAATCGACACTCTTTTAAATCTTCCCCTGCTTTATTGGGCAAGCGAGGAAATAGGTGACGACAGATTTAAGAGAATCGCAATGGCTCATGCAGATATGGCTCTTTGCGATCATATTCGAGAAGACGGCTCTGTTGCTCACATCGTAGAGCATGATAGAGAAACCGGTGAGCCGATAAGGACACTTATAGGTCAGGGATATGCTGTTGGATCTTCCTGGTCCCGCGGTCAGTCTTGGGCTGTATACGGAATGGTTCTTTCCTATATTCACACTAAGGAGGAACGTTATCTTAACGCGGCAAAGCGGGTAGCAAACTACTTTATTGCAAACTGCTGCGACGATTGGATTCCGAGAATAGACTTCCGCGCCCCCGCAGAGCCTGTATATTATGACACTCCCGCAGGCGTGTGCACAGCGTGCGGACTTATAGAGCTTGGAAAGCTTCTTCCCGAAAATGAGGGAGGTATGTATACTCACGCTGCGCTTAAGATGCTTCGCGCTATTTGCGATAAGTTCGGTAATTTCGATGAGGAGCAAGACTTTGTTATTGGCGGAGGCTCTATACGTTATCCCGGAGAAACTGATTACAGCAAGACACCCGCAAAGGTTCATATACCGATAATTTACACGGATTACTATTTCACGGAAGCGCTTCTTAAGCTCAAGGGCTCAGAATTCCTTCCTTGGTAAAACTTAAAAGAAAATAAAAAAGACAGATGAGTGAATTTTTTGCCCCAAAGAGGGGTGTGTCACTCATCTGTTTTTTGTTTTTTGCAAAATTTGTCTGTAAAAGGCTTCACCGTGAATGACTTTCACTCTCTGCCCAGAACTTATCAAGTCTTTCTCGAAGCTCCTTCGGGGTGTCTAAAAATTGCATGCCCGACCATATCTTCGGGGCTGTTTTTTTGTATATCGGGTCGTCGAAGCGGTCGTCTATAAGTACGATAACACCGCGGTCTGTCTCGGTTCTTATAACACGCCCCGCAGCTTGCAGAACACGATTGATACCGGGATAAAGATATGCGTACCGTACGCCTTCTTCAAGCTTTTCTTCGTAATAAGCGGCAATTGCCTCTCTCTCAAAGGAAAGCGCAGGCATACCGATTCCTACTATAACAGCGCCTATCAGCTTGTCGCCAACCAGGTCGATGCCTTCTGAATATATACCGCCGAGAACGCAGAACGCGGCAAGATACGTGCCGTCTGCCTTTGAAAATTCCGAGAGAAAGTCTTGCTTTTCCCTCTGAGTCATGTTTGACTTCTGAAGAATTACTCTTATCTTCGGATATTTTTTTCTAAACGCATCGCAAAGCGCTTCTGCGTATGCGAATGAAGAGGAGAATATCATATAATTTCCGCGTTTTGCGGATAGTGTTGCTGCGATAACCCTGCAAACTGCGAAGAGAGAGTCCTCACGCTCGGAATAGCGCGTGGTTATTTTATTCATGACTGAAACCGAAAGATTTTCACCGTCAAACGGAGAATCGAGAGTGAGCACGGATGAAGTCCTCTCCCCCCCCAGAACCGAACGGTAATAGTCGATTGGAGAGAGAGTTCCCGAGAATATCACAGCGCTTCTGCCAAGCTCTAATTTTTCCCTTATAATAGGACCCGTGTCAAGACAAAACACCTTTGCTCTCAGCTCATCACCGTCAATAAAAGCGAAAAATTCAAAGGAGTCATCAAAGCGCAAAAGTGATGCGTTGAACTTCCGTATTCGGAATAAATAATCGCGTATGAAGGATATTCTCTCGTCACGCTCGCTGTCCTTTGCCGAAAAGGCAGCATAAAGCTCGTCTTCGGCTGCCGCTGTGAGCTTTTCAAATACATCATAAAGCTCATAGGGTATATCCCGTGAGTGATATGCTCCGTGGTTTACACCGTCTTTATCCTTGCGTACCTCGTCGCGTATCAGCGCCTCTATTGTGCCCGAGAAGACCTTGCATGCGTGCTCCGCCTCACGGCGCAGAAGCGAAAGCTCTCCGAGTATCTCAGCGCACGCAAGCTCGGAAAGCGTTATCTCTGCGCTGTACATTTCTCTGGCGCGCTCCCCAAGGTTGTGCGCCTCGTCAATCAGAAATGCATAATTTGCTGCCGACGAGAAAAATCTTCTTATATATACCTGTGGGTCGAAAAGATAATTAAAATCGCAAATTATTACGTCGCAAAGCTCAGCATAAGTCAGTGAAAGCTCATAAGGGCAAACGTTGAATTTTTTGCCGAGGTCTCGAAATTCGCTCGGCATAGCAACCTTGACGTCTGCGTCGAAAAGAGCCATTGCAGCCTCGGATATACGGTTTTCCTTGAACGTGGGGCATAGACGCTTTGCATTTTTGCATACGCTGCCATTTGTGCATACTCGGTCTTTCGCGATTATAAGTGCCGCCTTTATCTTAGCTCCCGCCACGCAAAGTCTCTCAATACATTCCTTTGCCGCGGCTGCCGTTGTCGTTTTCGGAGTTAGATAAAACACCTTCGAGCATTTGCCGTTTCCGAGCGCACGTATGGCAGGGAAGAGAGCGCTAACTGTTTTTCCCGTTCCCGTGGGAGCGGTTGCATAAAGAGTCCCGCCTCTCGCCATGGTCCTGTATGCCGTGCGGATAAATTCGTCTTGACCCTCTCTTGGAGTTCCGTAAGGAAATTTTACAGATTTCATAGACGGTATGCGAACGGTTACGCGGTCGATTTCGGCTCTTGCCGAAAGAGGCAGAACGGATACGCATTTATTGAAAAATGCGATAAGCTTATCCGACGAAGCCGTCTCTTCCGCTAAAAGCTCTTCTTTTGTATCGAGCGCATAATATATTGTTTTGATTGTAAGGCTTTCGGTCTCGGGGCACATTTCCTTTACATACATAGCGCCAAGCATATAAGCCTCACCTCTGTATTGTTCTTTTGCCTCGCGTCTGTCCTTTTCTTTTTTTGTCGTTATCGCAAAGGCAACCGTTATTTCGCCGGATTTTGCAAATAAAACTTTACCTTTTATGCAGAAATTAAAGCATGACGCTTTAAAATTATGGCAAAGCTCTGTAAAATCTTCCTTTTTATATGATTGAGGTAAAGCCTCTTTGGCATACATAGGCGCTTCCTCATCTGAACAGTGAGACGCTCCTATACCTCGGCGTGCCGCAGTAACGGCTTCCGAAACGTCTGTATAAAGAATATTTCTTGCCTCGTCGTATATCATACGGCAGCCTCCTTAAAGAATTTTTGAAGTTTTCCACATTGTGGATAATTTTCGAGTAAATTTTGGAAACTTAAGTTTTTTCAATTCTTAAAACTAAAAAAATGATGTGTAAAATTCGGAATATAATATTAAAGTAAAGTAATAGTAAAGAGAATATAAAAACACTAAATCATAGATTCAATAATCGCGCGTGCGCGAGAGAAGCGTGAATTTTTTGCTTTTTGTACGGAATTTTCTCCACATTGTGGAAAACTTACCAAAGAGAGAGGAAAGAGTAAGTTTTTTATAAAACGGTGCTCTGGAAAGCAACCGCTTTTCCGAGTATTTTTATGGAATCAAGCTCTTCATTTATATATACTAAAGGCGCATATTTAGGATTTTCTGCCGATAGAATGAGCTTTCCTTCATCGGGATAATAATAAACTCTTTTAAGCGTTGCCTCGTCGTTTATAATAACTGCGGCAATCTCCCCGTTGTCAACCGAGTTTTGCGAGCGGATAAAAACTATGTCTCCGTCAAATATTCTTGCTCCGGTCATTGAGTCTCCGCTGGCTCTTAAGCAGAAATCGGCATCAAGCGAGGAATCCGCCGAGGCGTAGCTTTCATGGATTTCGTCTGCGTATATTGGCCTTCCGCAGGATATATCTCCGAGAATAGGAAGCTTTTTTATAGTGACGGGCGATGCGCCTTTTATGCGTGATAGATCAAAAGAGCGCTCGTCATTCCAGCCGAGAAGCGCCGACGGAGTAGTGCCGAGGGCTGTTGCAATTGCTATTATTTTATCGTTCGGAATGTTTGCTATAACTCCGCTTTCGTACCTCTGTATAGTCTGCTTGCTTGTACCTACCGTCAATGCAAGCTCCTCTAGGGTCATTCTGTTTGCTTTTCTCAGTGCCTTGAGCCTTGCGCCTATCATCATAATTTATCATCCCTCCTCATATAATTGAGCCGCCGCGTAAATTTTCAGCGCGGTTTTTTCTTTTTTTCACTACAATTCGACAAAGTCACTTATATTGTAACATAAAGTAACCTGCCATGCAATATATTTTTGAAATTTTTTTGAAATTTTATTCAAAAGTCACTTGTCAAGTTACTTTTTGTGTGTTAAAATTGTCACGTAATGAGTGACTAATGTCGTTTTGTTACTCGATGTGTGACTTTTGTGATAAGTGACTTAACCCTAGGCAATAAAAAGCTTGGGGCAAAGAAATAAAAGGTAAGGAAGTGAAAAAAATGTACCGTGCGTTTGACGATGAAAACGGATATCCACCGAGATTTTACCGCTCCCCAGAAGAGATACGGCAGGATATTCTTGGGATATCGAAGAGAATCAGCGAGGTAAACGAGGAGCTGAATATACGAGAGCTTTTATCGGTTGCCGTAGAGGAGTGTTGCGAGGAAAATATTGCTAAAAGGGCAGAGGCACTTTCCGAGCTTTTGCAGTTTTCCCTTGAGGCGCTCTCCGAGCTTTCTGAGCTTAACGATACTCTTGAGACTCTGAAGGAGGAGTATGTTCAGGTAACAGAGATTTTAAAATGATAAGGAGGTGATGCGAAATATGCGAAGCTTTAGTGACAAGAGTCTCATAGAGGGAGTGGCGATATCTCTTTGCGCCGATTATTTCAGGCGCAAAAAGTGCATAGCAGAGCGTACGGTAGGAAAGCGCGTGCGCATGGAATATTCCTATATAAACGCAAAAGTACTTGATGCCGCGGCGGGAATTGTCGGAACTGCGCTGGCGGAGATATTCATATGGGAAATAGGCAGATGCATCGGCTTTGCCAGAAGCGAGGTAAATACAATGAGTGAGTTGACCTATAAGACGAAAAAAGCGAAGATAAAGGAGGAAATATTACGTAATATCTACTATATAGATTAAGACGCGGACAGGAGAATCAAAGGTTTAAGCCATAAAAATTTTTAATTTCCACAGTGCGACAATATTTTCATTTTGCCTCTGTTAAAATATAGCAAAAGAAAATAAAAATACCCGTCTTCTGGCGGCAAAGGAGCAAGAATATGAAAGAGGTTGAAATAAGAGTCCGCGGTGACGATTTGGCTGTCGGCATATTGTGCGAGATAGACCATCACACGGCAAAGACAATAAGAGAGGCGGTGGATGCCGAGCTTGAGCGCGTGAGGCCGAAGAACTTGATTTTGGATTTTTCGGGGGTTGGATTTATGGATAGCTCGGGGATAGGTCTTATACTCGGAAGAGTCACCGAATCGGAAAAGATTGGCGCGTCGGTTTGTATAGAGGGACTGTCTCCTATGCTTATGAAGCTTGTTCGAATGGCAGGACTTGAAAAATTAAAAGGTGTTAAAATTAAGGCTCGCTCGGGCGGCGGAAGGGAATTTTAAAATGAAAAAGATATTAAATGAAATGAAGCTCAGACTCCCCGCGATAAGCGTTAACGAGGGGGTATGCCGTTCGGCTATATCGGCATTTTGCGCAGAGCTTGATCCTACGGTGGAGGAGCTCGGTGATATAAGGCTTGCGGTCAGCGAGGCGGTAACCAATTGTATAGTCCACGCATACCGTTCGCTTCCCGCAGATCAGATAGGGTACATATACATATCGGTTCGTCTTTACGAATCCCGTGAGGTTTCCGTTGAAATTTCTGATAACGGATGCGGAATTGAGAACGTCGAGGAGGCAATGCGTCCGATGTTCACGACGGGGTCCGGAGAGGAACGGTGCGGTATGGGCTTTCTCGTTATGGAAAACTTCACCGATGTGCTGAGCGTAAAATCAAAGCCGGGTCGGGGAACTGTTGTTCTTATGAGAAAATTCTTGAAGCCCAATGCCTGAAGGGTGAATTGATGAATGTACCGACAAAAGAAGAACGAGTACGCGGATACGATAAAAATCCTGAGCTGATACGCAGATATAGAGAGGGGGACTCTTTGGCGGGTGAAGAGATTATTCTCCTTAACCGTCCGCTGGTTTGCAGTATAGCGTCAAGGTTCATAGGCAGGGGCGTTGATACGGAGGACCTCGTCGCAACGGGAAATATAGGTCTTGTCAAGGCTATAAATACCTTTGATTTTTCGCGTGAGTGCGCCTTTTCGACCTATGCCGTGCCGCTGATTTTCGGGGAGATACGGCGCTTTTTGCGTGACGACGGAATGATAAAGGTCTCGAGAGAGGAGAAGCGTCTGTCTGCCGTTGTTCTTGCCGAGCGCGAGAGACGGGCGGCATGCGGAGAGTCGCTTTCGATAAACGAAATAGCAGCCTCGGTCGGAATAAGCGCTGCGGACGCGGCATCGGCTCTGGGAGCTCTTTCTCCAATCCGTTCGCTTGACGAGTGCGCATATTCGGATGACGATTCAACCACCTTGGGAAGCACTGTTTTCGATGAGGATGAGGAGCGGCGGAATTTTGATAAATTAAGTCTGAAGCTCGCTATCGAAAAGCTGGGGCATTGGCACAGAAAACTGATAATACTGAGATATTTCAAGGATTATTCCCAAACCGAAACCGCAAAGGTTTTAGGTGTAACTCAGGTCAAAATTTCAAGAGAAGAGAAGAAAATACTTGAATTTTTAAGGACTGAACTTTCATAGATAAAAAAACGTGTTCATAAATGTTAATAAATTGTGAAATATTGGGAAACCTATTGATTTTTTTTGTGATGTAGTATAGAATATATCCATCAAGGTTAGCACTCATATGCTTTGAGTGCTAAAAATGACAAAGAACGGAGGAAAATTAAATGAAAATAAAACCATTATTTGATAAAGTGGTTCTCAAAAAGCTTGAAGCGGAGGAAACTACGAAGGTAGGTATTATTCTTACTGCTTCCGCTAAGGAGAAGCCTGATATGTCCGAGGTCGTTGCGGTAGGACCCGGAGGCACTGTTGACGGAAAGACGGTAGAAATGGTGCTTAAGGTTGGAGATAAGGTAATCGTAGGAAAGTACAGCGGTACCGAGGTAAAGCTTGACGGCGAGGAATATACGGTAGTCAGCCAGTCGGATATACTTGCAATAGTTGAATAAAAGGAGAGTTATATAAAATGGCAAAGGAAATACTTTACGGTACGGATGCAAGAGCCGCGCTTCTTCGCGGTGTTGATAAGCTTGCAGACACGGTTAAAATAACACTTGGCCCTAAGGGCAGAAACGTAGTTCTCGCAAAGCAGTTCGGAGCTCCGCTCATCACTAATGACGGTGTTACAATAGCGAAGGAGATAGAGCTTTCAGACGCGGCTGAAAATATGGGCGCGCAGCTCGTTCGCGAGGTTGCTACAAAGACAAATGACGCGGCAGGAGACGGAACTACTACGGCTACTCTTCTTGCGCAGGCGCTCATTCACGAGGGAATGAAAACCGTTGCCGCAGGAGCAAACCCAATGATACTCAGAAAGGGTGTATTCAAGGCTGTTGACGCTGCTGTCAGCGAGCTTGCATTGCAGTCAAAGAAGGTTTCGGGCAGCGAGGATATAGCAAGAGTCGGCGCGGTTTCCGCAGGCGACGAAAATATCGGCAGACTTATTGCCGACGCTATGGATAAGGTAACCAGCGACGGTGTTATCACCGTTGAGGAGTCGAAGAGCGCCGAAACGTACAGCGAGGTCGTTGAGGGTATGCAGTTTGACCGCGGATACCTCTCTCCCTATATGGTTACGGATACAGATAAGATGGAGGCTGTTCTTGACGATTGCCTTATACTTATCACGGACAAAAAGATATCAAACATTCAGGAGATACTTCCCCTTCTTGAGCAGATAGTTCAATCGGGCAAAAAGCTCCTTATCGTTGCTGAGGACGTTGAGGGCGAGGCTCTTACAACGCTTGTTCTCAACAAGATACGCGGTACGTTCACGGTGGTTGCCGTCAAGGCTCCCGGATTTGGTGACAGACGCAAGGAAATGCTCCGCGATATAGCTACTCTTACCGGCGGTGAGGTAATAACAAGCGAGATAGGTCTTGAGCTTAAGGACGCATCTGTCGCAGATCTCGGACGCGCAAGACAGGTTAAGATTACAAAGGAAAGCACCATTATAGTTGACGGCGCGGGAGACAAGGCTGCAATTGAGGACAGAGTAAATCAGATAAAGTCCGCTCTTGCTGTTGCTACCTCTGAATTTGACAAGGAAAAGCTTCTTGAGCGTCTTGCAAAGCTTGCGGGCGGTGTTGCGGTTATCAAGGTAGGCGCGGCAACAGAGGTTGAAATGAAGGAAAAGAAGCTTCGAATCGAGGATGCTCTTAACGCAACCAAGGCTGCCGTAGAAGAGGGAATCGTCGCAGGAGGCGGAACTGCTCTTGTCAACGTTATTGATGCGGTTGAAAAGGTAACCCTTACACTTGAAGGCGATGAAAAGACGGGCGCTATGATAGTAGCAAAGGCTCTTTGCGCTCCTATGAAGCAGATAGCAGAGAATGCAGGCGTTGACGGCTCGGTAATCATATCCAAGATTCGCGAAAGCGGTAAAATAGGCTACGGCTACGATGCATATAAGGAAGAGTATTGCGATATGATGGAGGCGGGAATTGTAGACCCTGCTAAGGTGACCCGCTCCGCACTTCAGAATGCGGCATCCATCGCTTCCACTGTTCTTACGACCGAGGCGGTCGTTTCCGACAAGAAGGAAGATAAGCCTCAGGCAGCAGCTCCCGGCGCAGGAATGGACGGAATGTATTAATATTTTTTTGTTAATTTTGCCTATTACATTTTACCTCTCAAATGTGGTAAAATATATGTGTGATATATACGCATAATTTATACATGGGTGGTATAAAATGTTCAAAATAGGTGAAAAAATAGTATACGGAATGAGCGGAATATATACGGTTGAGGATATAAGAGAGGAAACTGTTCTCGGGCAGAAGCGTACTTATTATATTCTTCAGTCGGAGGGTAATATGCAGTCGAAGGTTTTCGTACCTGTTGACAGTGAGACCTTGGTCGCATCCATGAGAAGGACGATGAGCCGAGAGGATGCCGAAAAAATAATATCCGAGGTCAAGGATATTCCCGAAGCACCGTGGCAAAAGGATAGCCGTCAAAGAAGCAGTCAATTTCGCGCTATCATGGAGTCGGGAGACCCTCGCGCAGTAATTTCTGTCATAAAGTCTCTTTGGAAAAATTCCGAAGCGCGCAAAGCCGAGGGTAAGAAGACCTACATGGCTGATGAGAATTCGATGAGAAAGGCTGAAAAGCTTCTCTATTCCGAGCTTTCCTTAGCGCTTGGTATTCCGGAAGACCAAGTTCTCTCGTATATAATAGAAAAATGCTAGGGGTGTCTTATTAAAAGTTCAATAAAATCAATGCAAAAATAAAATAAAAACAGAGGTATTGTGTTTTTTTGCACAATACCTCTGTTTTTATTCGGTGGAGCCTAAATGCGACAGCCCCTTATTCATCTTTCCAAACAATTACAGGTTTATCCTTATAACGCTTTTTAAATATTCTTCTTCTGAACAAATATATAGTGTATGTGAGCCATAGCACGAAGAAGATGGCACAGGCAATCGCAGCATTTGTCAGTGATTTCCCGGCAAAGCTCAAAAGCAATAAAAGCGGAGCTATCATAACCATAGCAGGGAAGTTAGAAAGAATATAGAGGCTTGAGGTAGGTGTTTTTAAACCGGGGTCAATTTCCTTCATAAGGATCATGCCGTTAGAAGCCGTACCCGTCATAGTTCCGAAGCTCATAAGGAAAAATTCATGCTCAAAGCCCTTAAAGCATTCCTTAGCGACCAAACGGATATAGGCGTAAGTAATTACAGTTCCGATGATGCTGAGGATTATTATTGGCAGAATGTAGTTTTTGATGTCATTTATCTCAATTGCGGCAACTCCCGCAACAATCATAAGGTCAAACGAGAATCCGGAAATTCTATCCATCTGATAATTATTTATATACTCACGGTGCATCAAACTGCGCTTACGGAGCTGCTTGACACCGAATTTAATCAGCATAGCCGCCAAGGAAGCCCACAGGAAATTGAATCCCCAGGCTATACTGTTCGTAAAATCGGAGAGTATACCCAGAAGGTACATAAAACCGAATGAGAGGGCATATGCCAACGCTACAAAGCCAACTTGAAGAGTGAATTTATCGACTGATTCATTGTCGGGAATCTCTGCGCCGCTTGGATTTGTCTGATCTATAAATTCATTGGTAGGGTTAGAGCAGCGAACATACAAATCTCCGCGTTTTTTATGGATATTGATATACAGCACGCCGAATATAGACGCTACAACAAAGCCTATTGAGGCAAGCGAGAGACCGAAGCTTCCGTTTCCTGCAAATTGCGTTGCAGGGGTGTTGGTAAAGTTGATATCCCAGCTTAAAGCATTTCCGGGGCCTTGACCGTATGCCAAAGGAAGAATAAGACCGCATATGTAAGAAATTACGTTGTCACCGTTTCGCGTCAGCAAGAAAAGAATCAGTGTGATTCCAAGACCGACGAATGCTTGAAGCATATAAGATCCGCCCTGTAAAGCGCCGAATTCAACAACTTGTGCGCGATTGGTTTTATGCGTGCTTTTTTCGGTTTTTAACGACATCGAAGCAAATCCGATAGCCAAGCAATGGTATGTAATGATCTGCATAAGACGGTTATCTACGAGCACGAATCCAAATTGCTTGCAGATGATATTCATAACCAGCAATACAGCGCCGCCGAGAAGCGCGGACGGAACCAAGCATTTACGGAACAGAGGAATTTTACGCCGTAAAATATTACCTAACAGCAAAAACAGCAAAAGAAGTCCAAGCTGCACTATAAATCCCCAAACGGCATCATAATTTGCCATTGTAAAATCCCAACTTGATACATTATCCATAAGAATTACTCCAAATTTTAAGAATTGCCAATATAGTTCCCGAAACAACCGGTGGAAACTCATTTGACCTCGTCATTATAACACAAAATTCTTGATTTGTCAACTTTTTTGGAGTGGCGTGAGCAATTGCATGCGCAAAAAAACGCAGTTTAGTACACCTTTTAACTTCATTTTACATTGAAAAGGCTTGACTCACGGTGTTTTTTGTGATATCATACATAATGGCGGGGTTTTTTGATAATAAAATTCCCGAAATAAAAAAGGAGAAAATGTATGAAATTTTTAGAATTCTGGGGGCAAATGACAGATAACCCTCTGTTGTTTATCGCAGTAGCGCTGACTCTTGGCGTTATTCTTGTATAAGGCTGGACTGATGCGCCTAATGCCATTGCTACGTGTGTTGTTACAAGATGTATGCAACCTAAGGCAGCGATATTAATGGCGGCGGTGTTTAATTTCCTCGGTGTTTCCATTATGACTAAGCTAAGCAATGAAGTTGCGGTCACCATTACGCGCATGGTAAATTTCGGAGATAATTCCGCAAAAACCGTAATCATTGTTTTGTGCGCAGCGATGCTTG
>JAZRHO010000055.1:0-19299 GCA_045644805.1 Eubacteriales bacterium
TACAAGACTTCGGTATCCGAAGCCTGAAAAAAGGAGGTAAAGAATTATGAAAAAGTATTGTTCACCCGAGCTTGAAATAATAAAGCTCGGTACGGAAGACATCATAACCACCTCTCGCGGCACCGAAACGACTCCTGAAGATGATAGCGACGGCATCTGGGATCTTAATCACTAAAATACTTAAACTTAACTAAGATAAGCAGCGGAGACTGTATTGATTATAATGCAGTATCTCCGCTGCATTTTTTTGTTTGATTATGATTAAACCGAAACTTTTCTTGTAAGCTTCAATTATCTTATTGAAAAATGAAACATTCGTATTTGCAAAAGTCCGACTCTTTTATTGACTTTACCGATTATATATGTTATAATTTCCAGTGAAAAAAGCATGGGAGAATTAAATGCAAATTCAACTTTCAGATCATTTTAATTACGGAAAATTGTTTCGTTTCGTGCTTCCGTCAATAGGTATGATGTTTTTCATATCGATTTATGGAGTTGTCGATGGATTATTCGTATCGAATTATGCCGGAAAGACGGCATTTGCGGCAATAAATCTGATAATGCCTTTTACAATGATTCTTGGAGGCATGGGATTTATGATTGGCACCGGAGGAACAGCGCTCGTCGCAAAAACGCTCGGTGAAGGAGATAAAGAGCGTGCGAAGCAGATTTTTACAATGATGGTTTATTTTACCGTTATTTTCGGAGCTCTGCTTACTGTGCTTGGTATCGTTTTTATTGAGCCGATAGCTTATCTTTTGGGAGCAACGGATGCAATGATCGGATATTGCGTAACTTACGGAAGGATAGTTGTGGCTTTTACGGTAACCTTTATGCTCCAAAATCTTTTTCAAAATTTCCTAGTTACAGCGGAGAAGCCTAATATAGGACTTATGGCAACCGTAGCTGCTGGATGTACCAATATACTACTTGATGCTTTATTTATTGCAGTTTTTGGATGGGGCGTTTCGGGAGCGGCATTTGCCACAGGAATCAGTCAGTGCGTAGGCGCACTGATACCTTTTGTTTATTTCCTCAGAGAGAACCGGAGTCTTTTGCGATTTACGAAAACCAGACTTGAGTTTAACCCCATAATAAAGGCTTGTACTAACGGCTCGTCAGAGCTGATGAGCAATATTTCAGCTTCCGTTGTCAGTATGGTTTATAATTTCAGTTTGATGAAATATTTAGGCGAGAACGGCGTTTCGGCGTATGGCGTTCTTATGTACGTTCAGTTCATATTTATTTCTGTTTTTATCGGATATACAATAGGTTCAGCACCGATAATTGGATATAATTACGGCTCTGGTAATAACAGAGAGCTTCAAAACATATTCTCTAAAAGTGTGAAAATAATGCTTGCAGTCGGTGCTTCCATGGTACTTATATCCATACTTTCAGCGCCGCTGCTTGGGCAAATTTTTGTAGGGTACGATGAGGAGCTTTATAACCTTACGCTTCATGCCATGCGTCTTTTTGCATTTTCGTTCTTATTTTCGGGACTTAATATTTTCGCTTCAAGCCTATTTACTGCTCTCAATAATGGATTGGTATCTGCGATCATTTCATTCCTTAGAACCCTGGTATTGCAGCTTATTGCAGTTCTTGTATTGCCGCTTATCTTTGATACTGACGGAATATGGTATTCAATAACCGCGGCAGAAATTTTTGCTTTTATGATATCTCTTACATTTATTATTAACAATGCAAAGAAATATAATTATCTCAAGATAAAGGAGAAGCATTATGTCAAATAAGGAAAGATTTATAGAGCTTTTCAATACTCATATAAAGAGGGAAGGAGCAGATAAGCTTCTTGATTTTCTCATGAAATCCGACTTTTTCACAGCGCCCGCAAGCGCAAGATTTCATAATTCATACGAAGGCGGACTGCTGGACCATTCGCTAAACGTGTATGATGCTCTTTCGGGTTATCTTAACTCTCCGAGAGTCAAGGAAAAATACGGATTCTCATATTCTGATGAGAGTATTGCCATAGTTGCCCTTCTTCACGACCTTTGCAAAATTGGAGTTTACAAAAAAGGCTTCAGGAACGTAAAGGACGAGAGCGGAGCATGGAAGAGAGTCGATACTTTTGAATATGACGATCAGCTTCCGTACGGACACGGAGAAAAGAGCGTTTATATTATTACAGGATATATGCGTCTTACCAGAGAGGAAGCTTTTGCTATAAGGTATCATATGGGATATTCCTCTGAAAGAGAAGATCCTAGGAACGTATCTCAGGCATTTGAGATGTTTCCTTTGGCATTTGCCGTATCTGTTGCGGATAGTGAAGCGACATATTTTATTGAAGGGACACCTAAAAAATAATAATTGATTAAAAAATGCGCTAGTTTCCTTTTAATCGTATTTACAATAAAGAATCCGCTGCGAGTACTAAAATGTACCCACAGCGGATTTTTTATAGCTTATCAGATATTGTATTTCTTTCTTGCTACGTAGGATGTATGAAGTGCGTGGTGTGCTGCATGGCAACCGTAACCGCCCTTGAAGTAGTTGTCGTAAACTTCCTTAAGAGTGGGGTTGAGATGTGACTTGCGCATTTCCATCTGAACGTCCTGATCGTAAAGAGCCTTAGCTCTTACAGCCTTGAGGTCCACAGTATCGCGTACATACTGAGGCTGAATAGGCTGACCTCCACCGTTTACGCAACCGCCCGGGCATCCCATTATCTCAACAAATGTCCAATCAGCTTCGCCTTTTGCGATCTTGTCCATAACAAGCTTTGCATTTGCCGCACCGGAGGCAACGGCAACCTTGATTTCCATACCTGCAATATTATAAGTAGCTTCCTTAAGACCGTTTGTACCGCGGACTTCATGGAATTCGATTTCCTTGTTGTCCTTACCGGTAAGAACGTCGTTTGCGGTACGAAGAGCCGCTTCCATAACTCCGCCTGTCGCACCGAAGATTACTGCTGCACCTGTGTCAAGACCGAGAGGAGCGTCAAAGTCTTCGTCGGGAAGGGAAGTGAACTTGATTCCCGCGCGGCTGATCATTCTTCCGAGCTCTCTTGTTGTAAGCGCTACGTCAACATCAGCGATGCCTTCGCCGGCAGCTGACATATCGTCTCTTCCTACCTCAAACTTCTTTGCGGTACAAGGCATAATTGAAACAACAAAGATATCCTCGGGATTATAACCCATCTTATCTGCCCAATAAGTCTTAATAAGCGCACCGCCCATTTGCTGAGGAGATTTGCAGGAAGAAAGGTGAGATATCATATCTGGATAGTAAAGCTCGCAGAACTTGACCCAACCGGGAGAACAAGATGTAATCAAAGGAAGAGTTCCGCCGTTCTTAACTCTTTCAAGAAGCTCTGTTGCTTCTTCTACGATCGTGAAATCTGCTGCGGTGTTGGTATCAAATACCTTTTCAAAGCCGAGACGGCGGAGCGCAGCAACCATTTTTCCTTCAACGTTGCTTCCGATCGGCATATCAAAGCATTCACCTAGAGTTGCTCTTATAGAGGGAGCGGTCTGAACTACTACGTGCTTTGTGGGATCAGCGAGAGCTTCCCATACCTTAGCAGTGTCATCACGCTCTACGAGAGCTCCCGTAGGACATACAGCAGTGCACTGACCGCATGAGATACAAGGAGTTTCTGCAAGACTCATATCGAAGGGCTGACCGATACAGGTATCAATACCTCTGTTGTTAGCGCCAATTACGGATACGTACTGCTCATTGCACACAGCAACACATCTGCGGCAAAGAATACATTTATTATTATCTCTAACGAGATGAGGTGTAGAGTAATCGAGCTCGTAAGTAGGCTTGAATCCGTCAAACGCCTTTGAATCAACACCGTATTCAAGGCAGAGCTTCTGAAGCTCGCAGTTCGTCGAACGTGCGCAAGAAAGGCAGTTCTGATCGTGAGTTGAAAGTATAAGCTCAAGCGTTGTTTTGCGTGCAGCTCTTACCTTAGGTGTATTGGTCTGAATCTCCATACCGTCGGTAACAGGGTAAACACAGGCGGTAACGAGACCGCGAGCTCCTGTAGCTTCTACTACGCATATACGGCACGCGCCAATCTCATTCTTTTCTTTCATATAGCAGAGTGTGGGAATTTCAACACCTGCAGCGCGGGCAGCTTCAAGAATTGTAGCGCCCTTGGGTACGCAGACAGCAATACCGTTAACCTTAACATTTAACATTTCCATGACAGCGTACTCCTTTCATTACTTTTTTGAAATTGCACCGAATTTGCATCCCGCAACGCAAGCGCCGCACTTAACACACTTAGATGTGTCAATTACGAAGGAAGCGAGCTTGTGACCGGGAGCAATATAATCGGTTCTTGTAATAGCATCAGCAGGGCAGTTCTTAGCGCACTTACCGCATCCGATACACTTATCTTTATCAATAGAGAAGTTAACGAGGCTCTTGCAAACGCCCGCGGGACATACCTTGTCCACAACGTGAGCAACGTATTCTTCACGGAAAAACTTAAGAGTTGCAAGAACGGGGTTAGGAGCAGTCTGACCGAGACCGCAAAGTGAATTCTGCTTTATGTAGTTGCAGAGCTCTTCAAGTCTGTCAATATCTTCGAGAGTACCGTTACCCTTGGTTATCTTATCAAGAAGCTCAAGAAGTCTCTTCGTACCTACACGGCAAGGAGTACATTTACCGCACGATTCATCAACAGTAAATTCAAGGAAGAATTTAGCCATATCAACCATACAGGTATCTTCATCCATAACAATAAGACCGCCTGATCCCATCATGCATCCGAGTGCTACAAGGTTATCGTAGTCAACTTCTGTGTCGATAAGATTTGCAGGAATACAGCCGCCGGAAGGACCTCCGGTCTGCGCAGCCTTGAATTTCTTTCCGCCGGGGATACCGCCGCCGATATCATAAATAATGTGACGCAGAGTAGTTCCCATAGGAATTTCAACAAGACCGGTGTGCTCAATCTTTCCGCCTAGCGCAAATACCTTGGTACCCTTGGACTTTTCTGTACCCATTGAAGCAAACCATTCTGCACCGCGAAGGATTATCTGAGGGATATTTGCAAATGTTTCAACGTTGTTTTCAACTGTGGGAGAATTGTAAAGACCCTTAACTGCAGGATAGGGAGGACGGGGGCGGGGTTCACCGCGGTTTCCTTCTATCGAGGTCATAAGTGCTGTTTCCTCGCCGCATACGAACGCGCCTGCTCCAAGTCTGATTTCAAGGTCAAAATCAAAGCCTGAATTGAATATGTTCTTACCAAGAAGTCCGTATTCCTTAGCTTGATTGATAGCGATCTGAAGTCTTGTAACCGCGATGGGATATTCAGCACGAACGTAAACATAACCCTTGGTTGCACCGATTGCGTAACCGCAAATAGTCATAGCCTCTATAACAGAGTGCGGGTCGCCTTCAAGCACGGAACGGTCCATGAATGCACCGGGGTCTCCCTCATCGGCATTACAAACAACGTATTTCTGAGGAGCTTTATTGGGAGCGCAAAGTGCCCATTTACGTCCTGTGGGGAAGCCTCCGCCTCCTCTTCCGCGAAGACCCGAGTCGGTAACAACCTTAATAACGTCTTCGGGAGTCATCTCGGTAAGAACCTTACCAAGAGCTGCGTAGCCGTCCATTGCGATATATTCGTCAATGTCCTCAGGGTTGATAACTCCGCAATTACGAAGAACTACGCGGTTCTGTGACTTATAGAAAGCGGTATCGTTAAGAGAAACGGTTGATTTTACCTTTTCATCCATTTCGCTTCCTGTATCGTTGTATACCAAACGCTCAACAACACGTCCTTTAAGAAGATGCTCGAAAACGATCTCCTTAACGTCATCTGTAGTTACACGGCTGTAAAACGTACCGTCGGGGTAAACTATAACGACAGGGCCGAGTGCGCAAAGACCGAAGCAACCCGTTTGAACGAGCTTTACCTCGTCGGAGAGTCCGCAGGCTTCGATGTTTTCGAGAAATGCCTGTTGAATATTCTGACTGCCTGAAGAGGTACATCCTGTACCGCCGCAGACAAGCACATGTGCACGAATCATAATCTTTCCTCCTTATTTTTCACTTGCAACGGTGAATTCGGTAACCACCGCGCCGCCTTTGAGATGCTTTTTAACAACTTCGCGAGCCTTGTCCACGGTCATCTTTACATAAGTGACCTTTTCTTTTCCCGCTTCATATATTTCCACAATAGGCTCAAGCTGGCAAAGACCTACACATCCTGTTTGAGAAACGATAACTCTGCCTGCGAGTCCTTCGTTTGCAACTTCCTCAACAAGTGTGTTAAGGATGGGCCTTGCACCTGCAGCGATGCCGCAAGTAGCCATTCCGACAACAACGCGAATGTCGCCCGTAGATTTACGAAGAATAACCTTACTCTTCATTTTTTCTTTGATTGCTTGCAATTCAGCCAAAGATTTCATTTTGTTAATCCTTTCATATGGTGCTTTATTTTTATAAATTGAATTCGTTATATTGCTCGGTGAGATTTTCGCGGATCCAGCATATTATCTCATAGCTGTTTATCGGAATATCTTCAATTATTTTCTTTATATCTCTTGTGTCAAGTATAACTCTTTTTTCTTTCAGCTCATGCAAAAAAAGAAAGTCCGTATCGGGATGACCTTGAATAAGAGCCACTACGGTTGAAATAATGTCTCCGAGCGGAGTAAAGTCTATGTGTTTTTTTTTGAAATTTGCCGTAACAGTTGTTCCATGTATGGGATCTGCGTCAGATGCTTGCTTTGATACAATATTTACGTATCCACCGGTTTGCTCAGCCGAAAGCTTCAGAAGGGGGATTCCCATTCCCACACTGCGCGCACGGCGCGTCGTATAAAATGGATCGGTTGCAGAAAGCAGAGCTTCACCAGACATTCCGCAGCCGTCATCCGAAATAACAATCGTTATTTCATCGTCTGTTTCAAATATTTTTATTTCGGTGACAGATGCGCCCGCTGTTACTGAATTTTCCGAAATATCAAGAATGTTAAGAGATAATTCCTTCATATATTCACCATTTTGATACAGTGAAGCTTCAGCGCCGTCTCGTATGCTGAAAGTGATACCGAGAAAATATTAACACCCTTTTGATTTGCCACCGCCAAAAGCTCTTCGTCTGCCTCTACATCCTCTGCGAGTATAACGCATGCAGCATCTGTAAGTGTTGCTACGGCAATAACGTTGATATTTGACATAATCGTTACCCAAGCGCAATCAGACTTAGCTTGTCCCATGACCCGGCTAAGCAGGTCACCTATGTAAACCCCTGCAACGGCTCTTTCGGGGGATGGCATTGAAAGCACACGAAATTCCGAGTGAGATGCAAGCTCTTTAACGGTCATACTCTACTCCTTTGTCTTGTAGAAGATAAACTATCTGTATTTTGCGATTATACCTTCGACGTCATCAACACCTAGACGTCCGTAAACTTCTTCGTTGACTGTAAGCACGGGCGCAAGACCGCAAGCACCTATGCAGCGGCACGCGGTAAGAGAGAACTGTCTGTCAGGCGTGCACTCGTCTCCGCCAATACCGAGTATTTCCTGAAGCTTATCATAGATTTCGCCTGAACCTTTAACGTAGCACGCTGTACCAAGGCATACGGAAATATGGCATCCGCCTTTTGGAGAAAGAGAGAACTGCGCGTAAAATGTAGAAACGCCGTAAATTTTCTCGAGCGGAACGTCCATACCCTCTGCTATCATATTTTGCACTTCGATTGGAAGGTATCCGTAGATTTCCTGAGCCTCCTGCATAACTCCCATAAGCAAGCTTTTATCATGCTTGTTGGCATCTATTACAGACTTGAGCTTCGCTTCTTGTTCTGGAGTGCCCTTGAAAGGGATACTGGAAAGTTTTTTGAGCATAAAAATATCCTCCTGAAAAATTATGCATAAACAAGCCCGATAATAAGGCGAGCTGATAGTATACATTGTTAATATTCTAACATACACGCGTGCGCATTGCAAGTGGGTAATAAAAAATAAAAGATATTTTTGTCAGATTGCACATATCAACGGAGAATTTTTTGACATAATTTACAAGGTGTAGGCTTCAAATTGACGAAACATTTCATAACAGAGAATACCTCCGACGCTGTCATCTCGTATTTTAAATGATTTATCTTCAACCGCTTTAGCGCGCAAGCATAGCTTGGAGGAGCTTGTTACTAAAATTTCATCTGCCTCGAAAAGCTCTTCTTCGCAAAATTCTCTTTCTTGTACCTCTATATTTAAGGTATTACAGATGGATAACAGCTGAGCCCTTGCAATTCCCGGCAAAATATATTCGTCAAGCGGATGGGTTATCAAAATTCCGTTCCTTATAATGTGAACGTTTGAATGAGCACATTCGGTAATGATGCCGTTTCTTGAAAAAACCGTTTCATCAGCTCCAAGGATTTGAGCTTCGCGCGACGCTATTACGGCAGGGAGGAGATTTAGCGTTTTTATATTGCAAAACTTATATCTTTTATCCTCTCGAACTATAAGGTTGAGAGATTTCGCAGGAGAGGAAATCTCTATGGGAGTTATCGTTATAAGAAGATTGGATTTATCCGTATCCTGATATGAATGAGTGCGTTCTGGCGAAAACCTTGTAAGCTGAAAATAGAGGAAAAAGGTTTCATATTCTGAGCAGCTTATAAGTCTTCTGAAAATTTGGATAACCTCTTCTCTCGTGTAAGGCAAAGGTAAATTCAGAGACAGTGCGTTCTTGAAAAATCGGTCAAGATGCTCGTTTAGCATAAAAATCTTATCGTTTCTTCCTATGGCAGCATCGTAGATACCGTCACCGAAAAATATTGCTCTGTCACATAGAGGTATTGAAATGTTGTTTTTATTCGCAAAAATACCATTGTAATATGCATTCAATTTCATGAAACTTCTCCTGATGACTTTGATGTAGCTTTTCTTTAATAATATTCGTTTTCTTCAAAATGTTTACTAAAAACAAAAAACAAGCGAGAAAAACATTCTGTTATGAAAGAATGTAATTATCACTTGTTTAAAAAACGATGTATTCTGCCTTGAAATAAATTTAGAATTTCTTGATAAATATCGTTTCACCGCTAAAACTCTTTACTGCGAAGGCGCGGTCTTCGTATATCATATAAGTTTTGGGATTTCCGCCCTTGGGAATTGCGGCTGATCCGGGATTTAGATATATATTGCCGTCTCCAAACTCTTCGCATGCGAGTATGTGAGTATGACCGTGAAGAAGAATATCTCCCTTCTTCAGCGGCGGAGGAGTTTTGGTGTTGTGATGATGGCCGTGAGTCATAAAGACAGAAAGTCCGTCAATCTCCATAAAAGCATAGTCCGCAAGTATGGGGAATTCGAGTACCATCTGATCGACCTCTGTATCGCAGTTGCCCCTTACGGCAAATATTCTGTTTTTGTTTTGATTGAGGAGCTCTATCACCTTTTTAGGTGCATAAGCAGTCGGAAGGTCATTTCTAGGACCGTGATAGAGCAAGTCACCGAGAATAACTATTCTTTCCGCATTTTCCTTGTCGGCAGCCAAAAGCACTTTTTCGATGCTGTCAAGATCCCCGTGAATATCAGAGCAAATTAAAATCTTCATATCGATACCTCTCTTTTATGTAACTATTGTAACATAATACAATAAAAAATTCAACAACAATTTATAAATTCGGTAGCTTCGTTTCTTGACAAAGGTTTTAAAATATGATATACTACAATGGTATAAAAATGCTATGACTTTGAGATAGGAGGATACACGCTACGTGGCGGTGAAGAAAACAGACTATAACGATCAAAGCATCAAATCGCTCAAAGGCGCAGAGCGCGTCAGAAAAAGACCGGCGGTAATTTTTGGTTCTGACGATATTGTGGGTTGCCAGCATTCCTTTATAGAAATTCTGGCTAACTCGGTTGATGAGGCGAGAGAAGGCTACGGAACTAAAATAATTGTAAGGAAAAATCTTGACCTTTCAATTCAGGTTGAGGATTTCGGACGCGGTGTTCCTCTCGGTTATAACGAAAAGGAAAAAAGATGGAACTGGGAGCTTGTTTTCTGCGAACTTTATGCAGGCGGTAAATATGATAACGATAGTGAAAATTCAGCATATGAGTTTTCACTCGGACTTAACGGTCTCGGTGCAACAGCAACTCAGTATTCGAGTGAGTACATGAGCGTAAAATCGTATAATGGTAAGACACTTTCCGAAATGAATTTCAAAAAAGGCGAGCCGATAGGTCAGCTTAAGGTATCGGAGCTTGCACAAGGCGATAAAAAGCGCGGTACGATAATAGCTTGGCGTCCTGACCTTGCCGTATTCAAAGAAATAGATATCCCGGAAGAATTTCTTTCCGCTACTATGCGCCGTCAGGCTTTTGTAAATGCCGGAATACGCTTTATTCTTGAAATAGAACGAACGAAAGGAAGATATGAGAAGAGTGAGTTCTATTACGAGCGTGGAATTTCGGATTATATCGTTGAGATAACCGATGGAATAGCTATGACTTCTCCTGTTACTTGGCATCTTGAAACCAAGGGACGAGACAGAGAGGATATGAAGGATTATAAGCTCAAGGCTGATATTACGTTCTGCTTTGCTAAATCCGGTATGGCGGAATATTACCACAACTCGTCTTTCCTTGAGTATGGCGGAGCACCGGATAAAGCGGTAAAAAATGCTTTTGCATTTGCTGTGGATAAATATATAAAGGCGCAAAATAAGTACAATAAAAATGAATCCAAAATCTCCTTTGCAGATATTCAGGATAATCTTGCGATCATAGTCAATTCTGCTTCAACGCAGACTTCATACGAAAACCAAACTAAGAAAGCAATAACCAACTCATTCATTCAAAAGGCGCTTACTGAATTTATGAAGGAAAAGCTTGAGATATATTTGACCGAAACGCCGGCAGAGGCTTCAATGATCATAAATCAGGTTTTGGTTAACAAGCG
Organism: Eubacteriales bacterium; assembly: GCA_045644805.1. Lineage (GTDB taxonomy): Bacteria > Bacillota > Clostridia > Oscillospirales > CAG-272 > UBA1740. Next base: position 10,930 of record JAZRHO010000055.1, read on the forward strand.
TTCGAAGGAAAGCCTTGAGCTTACTAAAAACGAGATAAAGAAGAAGCTTTCCGGTACTATGGACGTAGCCGGAAGAGTAGAGAAGTTTGTTCCTTGTCATTCAAAGGATCCGGAGCTTCGCGAGGTTTATATCGTTGAGGGAGACTCGGCTATGTCGAGCTGTAAGCTTGCGAGAAACGCTGAATTTCAGGCTATAATACCTGTAAGAGGTAAAACACTTAACTGCATGAAGAGCAGTTATGAAAAAATCTTTGCAAGCGATATTATAGTTGATCTTCTTCGTGTAATAGGTTGTGGGGTAGAAGTTAAAACTAAAAAGCCCGGTGATCTCGGTATCTTTAATTATGATGCTCTTAAATGGAGCAAAATTATAATTTGTACCGATGCAGATGAAGATGGATTCCAGATAAGAACTCTTCTTCTTACTATGTTCTACAGGCTCCTACCTACCCTTATCGAAAAGGGTAAGATATTCATAGCTGAATCTCCGTTATTCGAAATAACGTCGGGCGGTGAAACTTATTTTGCTTATAATGAAAAGGAAAAAGCAGATATTATTTCGAAGCTCGGTGGAAAAAAATACATCATTCAGCGTTCAAAAGGACTCGGTGAAAACGAGCCGGATATGATGTCTAGGACGACTATGTGTCCTCAAACCCGCCGCTTGATAGCAGTAACTCCTGCGGATGCGGAGGAAACCGCGAGAATGTTTGACGTTCTTCTTGGCGATGCTCTTGCAGACCGTAAGAAATTCATTACGGAATACGGTCATCTTTATCTTCAGGATGCGGATATATGAAATTAATTATAAGATGAAAGGCAATAAAAAATGGCAATACTAAAAAAATCAGCAAAATTCGAAGGTGTAAAGGGCCCACTTCTTACCATTGTTATGGATGGAGTAGGCATCGCTCCCGATAACGGCGCTAATGCCGTGGCTAAGGCACATACTCCTACGCTTGATTATCTCATGGCAAATTATCCCATGCTTAAGATCAAGGCTCACGGAACTGCGGTAGGACTTCCTTCCGATGATGATATGGGTAACTCAGAGGTAGGTCATAATGCGCTTGGATCGGGTCAGGTATTTGCTCAGGGAGCAAAGCTTGTTTCCCAGTCTATCGAGTCTGGAAAAATATTCGCTTCTGATACTTGGCAGCTTCTTGTTGAAGGTGTGAAGAAAAATAATTCTACACTTCATTTAATGGGACTTTTCTCGGACGGTAACGTGCATTCCCATATAGACCATCTAAAGGCACTTATAAACCGCGCGGTTGAGGAGAATATATCGAAGATCAGAATTCATATTCTTCTTGACGGAAGAGACGTGGGAGAAACCAGCGCGCTTGATTACGTAGAGCCGTTTGAAGAGTATCTCTCCTCCCTTCGCCAAGGCGGTACGGACATACGCATTGCTTCAGGAGGCGGACGTATGCAGGTAACGATGGATAGATATGAAGCTAACTGGGGAATGGTAGAGCTCGGATGGAAAACTCACGTACTTGGTGAGGGAAGAACGTTTGCATCCGCAAAAGAAGCTATTGAAACTTACAGAGCAGAGCTTAAGGTTATCGACCAGGATCTTCCTCCTTTTGTTATTGCGGAAAACGGAGCGCCTGTCGGCACCATAAATAACGGTGACAGCGTTATATTCTACAACTTTAGAGGTGACCGTTCCATAGAGATATCAAAGGCCTTTGAAAGCGGTGCGGATTTTGATAAATTTGACCGTAAGCGAGTGCCTGAAGTTCTTTATGCCGGCATGCTTGAGTATGATGGAGACCTTCATATTCCTTCGAGATATCTTGTAAATCCCCCCGAAATTACCAATACGATGACTGAATATCTCGTGGATACGGGTATTTCCGAACTTGCAATATCGGAAACGCAGAAATACGGTCATGTAACTTATTTCTGGAATGGAAACAAGTCGGGCAAGTTCTCAGAGGAGCTTGAAACTTACATTGAGATTCCTTCCGATGTTGTTCCGTTTGAGCAGCGTCCATGGATGAAGTGCGCTGAAATTACAGATGCCCTTATTGATTGCCTTAAATCGGGTAAATATAAATACCTCCGTGTTAATTTCCCCAACGGTGATATGGTTGGTCATACCGGTTCATTCCTTGCAACCGAATGCTCTATGGAAGCTCTCGATCTTCAGCTTGCACGTCTGCTTAAGGTAGTAGACGAGCTTAGCGGAGCAGCTATCATAACGGCGGATCACGGCAATGCTGACGAAATGTATGAGATAGACAAGAAAACAAAAGCTCCCAAAGCAAATAAAGACGGAAGCTTTAAAGCAAAAACCAGTCATACTTTAAATCCTGTACCTTGCATAATTTATGATAACTTCACAAAGGATGGTTACAGTGTGAAGCTCGGAAGGGAAAACTTCGGACTTTCCGCAGTTGCCGCAACTACTGTTAATCTTCTTGGTTATGAAGCTCCCGATATATGGGATGAATCTATGATAGAGCTTGGATAAAGCAAATATTAAAAAATGCACCGCTTTAGAGTCGTTTTCTAAATGACGGTTTTGCAAGAATACGGCATATTTCGAAAGAGGTATGCCGTATTCTTTTTTTACTTTTGCATTTATGAATGATGAAATTTCTTTTTATATCAAAGCAGGCTTACTCTTTGAGATTAATGATTGACAAATTTGCCTAAATATGATATGATAGTTACGCCAAACAAATCGAATACTTATTGAGCTTATTTTTTAGAGGGTGTACTATACCCTTTTTGTGCACATATATAACTTATACGAATTTGGTAAAAACGCAAATTCCACGGGTTATGTATGTGTGTAAAAGCTCTACTTTAATTCGATTTGTTTGGCGACAATTGGAGTTTGTGTTTTTCGGTGCGCTGACTCACGTTGGCGCACCTTTTTGATTTTAAGAAACTCACCGATGTGGCAGAACAATGAGCAATTACGATAAAACGACAAAGCAACATGTTGAAAATATAAACGGTGAGGATTCTTTTGAGGGTATGTCAAACGAGAACTGTGAGCTTTTCAAGCGCGCATTATCAGATGCGATGTACTCAAAAATACGCAAAGTTGAGGAAGAAACCAACGACATTGAAATACCACCGACAAGCAAACGTCACAAGATACGAATGAACCGGCTGTTTCGTGAGCGCGTCGGCGGCACTTTTCTTCCGTTTCCAGAGGTAGATAATTTCTATGAAAAATTGCGAAGCAAGCTTATAGTGAAGCTCAAAATCAATGAATTTATTGATAGGCGCAAGGAAGAGAGATAAAAAGAAAAAATACGAGAAATTTTACGGTGTTTCTCGTATTTTTCCTTATTATACCCGTTTACCTTTGCTTCTTAAGAACTATTCCTTTAGAGTACAGCTCTTTTGCTCCGGATTTATTACTTCAAATAGAATTTACAACAACTCTATCACAACTGTTTTTCTACTGTAATAGTAGCTATAAATGAAATTTGTTCATTCGGCTTTATGGTTTTATATTCAAATCCGCCGTCAAGCTTTGTAGTGCTTGGCTCAAGTCCGAGCGCGTAGTCCCCGCTTGCCATACTTTTCCATTCGACAAAATGCGGCAGTGTTTCTCCCGAATATGATACGGTCAATTTCTTGCCTATTTTTTCATTTACGAGCGAAATTTCCGGTTTTTTAAGTGCAAGGAAATAGCAGGTTTCCTCTTGACTTGGAACAGGACCGCTTATCTCGTATGCGGCAGACTGATTCTCGCCTGCCCAAACGGTTCGCGGCTCGCATGCTTCTATGTCAGCAAAAATCTTTGAGCCCTCATCAAGCATAGGGTATCCAATATTGATATGGTACAAAAGGCAATATTCTTCATCCTTGAAGCCCTCGTTTATAAGCGTATCCTCCAAAGTTACACTGCCTTCGCCTATCTTAGAATATATCTTGCGCCTGAGAAGTAAATTTTTTCCAAACAGCTCGGTATCTCGAATAATCACCTCAACGAAAATTCCGTTACCGTCACACTCTGCGCGAGTAATCTTTGCAGGAATATTATGCACTGTTCCGTGCAAAGCAAAGCCCTCACGTCCTCCGACGCTATCAAGACCGCATGTATAAAGCATCCCGCCTTCAAAACGGTTTAAAAAAGGAGTTTCGCGGTTGGTGAACGCGTTTTTCGATAAAAATGAAACGTTTTGTCCTTCATGATACAATTGCATAATATCGCAAGCCTTATTCAAGTTCAAAAGAAAACGAATTTTTCCGTTATCACAATCGAGAACATCAAGTCCCTTTTCTCTTCCCTCACTAAGAGTATAACGACGTATGCTTGCAATTTGCTCAAAATTAGAAATTCTACCGTCCATAATCACTCCATATTGCTGAATACCTTTAAGGTTCTCAAAGCATTTTCCTTCATTGCCTTTTGCGCATTCAAAGCAAGGTTATGGAAGAAATCACTATCCTTAGCTTCAACGGTCGATTTGGCTTCTGCATATCCCGCATAAGACATATATGAATAATAATTTATTTTTCCAATGCCGCAGCGTATAACCTCTCTGTATTCTTCATCCGAAATTCCGCTTCCGCCGTGCATAACTAAAGGCAAATCGGTATATTTGCGCACATTTTTAATTATGTCGAAATTTAACACGGGTTTGGTCTTATATATGCCATGCGCTGTTCCAAAAGCAATGGCAAGCGCATCGACACCCGTTTTGGAGAGAAAGTCCGGAACGAGCTCGGGCTTTGTGTAAAGAGATGCAGGATCAATGCTGACGCTCTCTCCGCCGCCCTCTCTTTGAGGAAGCGAGCCAAGCTCGGCTTCTACCTCAACTCCATTTGCATGCGCATACTCCACTACTTCTCTTGTGCCCCTTACGTTTTCGTCATAAGGAAGAGCGGAATAGTCAATCATAACAGACGTAAAACCAAGCTCCATACCGCGCTTGCAATATTCAAAATCCTCACCGTGATCGAGATGCACACACACCTTAACCTTACTTCGCTTTGCAAGCTCCACCATAACAGGACCTATCTTATCAAGCGGAGCAACACTTTCATGACACTGCGCATGCGATATAATTACGGGAACGTCCAGTTCTTCCGCAGCATCCAATACCGCAATCAAGCATTCCAAATTCGGTGTATTAAAGCTTGCAATTGCAATATTTCTTTTTTTACCTTCTAGAATAACCTCTGTTAATCCGGCTAACACAATTATTACCTCTCAATATCAATTACTTCATAACCAAGATAAGTTTTAAAAGCTTCTTCCAATACATATTTCATATGACCTACACCCACAGTGGTGTGATGCTTGAAGCCGCCTTTTGCAAGACGGATAAGCTTGTTTTGCAAATCGGGAATTTCAGCAACACCACCGCAACCGAAGAAGGCATCTTCAATTACATCATCTGTAAATTTAGCCTCACTTGCATATACCTTGAGCTTTCCGTTTTCTGTAAATCCATTGGAGAAGGTCATATCAAAGGAAGCGATTCTTCCCTCGTTAGTACCCCATCCGCTTCCGGGATCGCCCTTGGCAAACATCTTATGCTCGGTAACAGTTCCCTTGCCATTCATGAGTCCCTGAGCAACCGGTCCGCAATGGAAAAGAATTACCTTATTCTCATCATCACCGTAATTATTGTTCCAATCGAGGCATGCCGTAGGCTTTCCGCTGGCAAGCTGCATTGCGCGCATAGTTATTGCACTTGTAAGGTCAATTTCGCAAGAGCAAACAATTCCACGATCGTTAAGCTCTGAAATAAGCACGCAAGGACATACTCTCAGGATTGTTTCCATCTCGTTCCAACAACGAAGTGTTACGGCATCAAGGTGATATTCCTCTATGTATTCGTCAATTACAACGGAGATTTTCGCGAGCATCAGCTTGTTCTTTTCGGGAACCTTAGTGAAATCGGTGTAATTCTCAAGACGCTCAATCTTTGCAAGCACAGCCGTATCATTATCAGCCTTTTGCTGCACCTTATAAATAAGCTCGGAAAGGTCAAAGCTCTCTACGTTGATACCGTATCTCTGCAAGGTAACTTCATCAAAACGCACTGTTTTAAAAGCGGTCGTTCTTGCGCCGATACAGCCGAGATTGAAGCGTTTCATTCCATTAACTACTCGGCAAATAGCCGCGAAATCATCTAGATTTTTACGAAAGGCTTCGCTCAAAGGATGTACCACGTGAGGCTTCATAACAGTAAAGGGAATCTGATACTGATAAAATACGTCAGTTACCGAGAATTTGCCGCAATAAGCATCTCTACGGTGATTAAAGTCCATTTTTCCTATCTCGTCGGGATATGCCTGCATAAGGATCGGAACACCTGCATCCTGCAATGCGGCTATCGCACCGTTTTCATCAATAAATATCGGCATACAAAGAATAACACCGTCATATTCACCCTCGTGAGATTTAAGCCAATCATGATAAAGACGTCCTTCATCACGCGTTTCAATTGCACCGTAACGAGTGAGATTTTCATCCATTGCGATATATTCATGTCCTGCATCCGTTACTGCTTTGATCATATCAGCTCTTGCGCCGGTTATAAGCTCTCCGGGCATGAATCCTCTGTTTCCAAAATACAATGCAAATTTCATATCAATAAAACTCCTTTACAGTATTATATAATTTTTTATATTTTTGATAGTGCTTCTCGTACATGCTGTGTTTTTCCAAGTTGGGCTCGTATTCATGAGCATAACGAACAAAAACACTTTTTGCTTCTTTCAAATCCTTCATTTGACCTAAAGCAACTGCTTGCAGCATTGCGCATCCGCAAAGACCGCCTTCGGATGAACGCAGAGTTTTGATAGGAACATTTTGAATATCAGCTTTTGTCTGCAACCATTTTTCCGAATTTGCTCCGCCGCCTGTTGCAACAGTACTTTTCACGTTGATTCCATACTCCGTGACAGTCTCTGCATTTAAACGCATCTCAAATGCTGTTCCTTCCATCATTGATTTATACAAATCGCAATCACGGGTTTCCGTCGTTAAATTAACGATAACACCCTTGGCATTCAAATCCTGATACGGAGTGGAAGCACCGGCAAAATACGGTAATGTCAATATTCCTGTCGGCTCATCGGTCATTTCCTTTTCGATATAAGCGAAAAAGTTTTTTTCTTCTCCGTTATAGCCATGCATAATCTTTTTTCGCAGCCAATTTACCGTCGATCCGCATGAGTAATTGAGAATATATGTGCAATAAAGCCCATCGGCAGGATACGGAACACAGGGGTATCCCTGCTTGCCCATTTCCGCGTTCACCGGTTTATCCTTAAATAGCGTGGTTATACATTCAACAGTTCCCATTCCGTCAACCGCATCCCCCGCTTGCAATACACCAGCTCCAATAGCCGCGCATATCTGATCATGCGAGCCAAGAACGACAACCGCATCAATTCCCCACTCTTTTTTTACTTTTCCAACGATACTGCCCGCGCGCTTTGGAACGGAAAACATCTCCAAGCTTATACCGAACGCATCTAAAATCTCGTTGCAAAATTCCATTTTCTCAATGTCAAACGCGCCCGTTCGCGATGCGAGGGAGTAATCAATAACACGTTCTCCTGTCAATAAATAACCTATATAATCGCATATGAGCATAAGCTTGCTTGCTCTTTCAAATACCTCTTTGGCATTATTTTTTATCCATAGCAACTTTGATAAAGAATACATACTGTGAGGCATAACGCCCGTAATAAGAAACGCCTTTTCCTCTCCGATCACCGACTTTATTTCTTCCGCTTCACTCTCACCGCGTGAATCGGTATAGAGCATAGGATAAAAGATGATTTGGTCTTCATCGTCCAAAAGTACGAATGATTCTCCCAAGGATGAGATGCAAACAGAATTTATCACAAAATCCTTTGAAATCTCGGAAATCATATTTCTTAGATGAGCTTCAATGGCGTGCACATTCACGTAATTATATCCATCAATTTCCTTGAAATCATACTCGGTAAACAAATATTTTAGAATTTCTCCTTTTTCGGAAAATAACTGACACTTACATCCGGTTGTTCCAACATCAATGCTTAAAAAATTCATAATCACACCTCCCAAATATATTTTACTTGACTTTTTTCTCCAAATATAGTATAATTTATCTGCAAATATGGTAATTTTGTATCGGAAAGTGCGAATATGAAACATTACAATTTAGAAAAGCTGCAAGCGCTTCTGCGCGACTTCTACAATTTAACGGGCATCAAGATATGCATCTATGACGACAAAGGAACAGAGGTATGCTATTATCCCGAAAAGTTGTCGTCCTTTTGCGCGTTGTTGCGTACCGATGAGGAGATGGCGCGGCGTTGCGAGGATTGCGACAGACGGGCGTTGGAAATGTGCCGAACAACCAAGGAAGTCGGGGGCCAAGCGGT
>JAZRHO010000056.1:0-13054 GCA_045644805.1 Eubacteriales bacterium
AGAAGCTCGGGAACCTTACCGCTTCTGCCGAAGGAATCCTGAACGCCTACCTTAAGTACAGGTACAGGGCATTTCTCTGCAAGAGCATCGCAAACAGCAGAACCAAGACCACCGATAACACTATGCTCTTCAGCTGTAACAACAGCGCCCGTTTTCTTTGCCGAAGCGCATACAAGCTCACTGTCGAGAGGCTTAATCGTATGAATATTTATTACCTCCGCCGAAATACCGTCTGCTTCGAGCATCTGCGCTGCCTCCATCGCAAGATGGACCATATAGCCGTTAGCTACGATAGTAACGTCTTTTCCCTCGCGGTAAAGAACGCCTTTACCTATCTCAAACTTATAATCCTTAAGCTCACAGGTAAGATTTGGCACAGCAAATCTTCCGAATCTGAGATATACGGGACCGTAATAATTGATAGCCGCTTCAACAGCCGCATATGCTTCATCGGCATCTGCGGGAGATATGACTACCATACCGGGAATGGTGCGCATAAGCGCAATATCCTCATTGCACTGGTGGGTAGCACCGTCCTCGCCGACGGTGATACCTGCGTGAGTAGCGCCTATTTTAACGTTAAGGTGTGGATAACCTATGGAGTTTCTTACCTGCTCAAACGCTCTTCCCGCTGCAAACATAGCGAAGGTTGAAGCGAAAACGTTTTTGCCCGTTGCCGCAATTCCGGCAGCGACGCTCATCATATTACCCTCTGCTATTCCGCAATCGAAGAAGCGTTCAGGGAATTTTTTCTTAAACATACCCGTTTTTGTAGCTGCCGCAAGGTCTGCGTCGAGAACGAGGAAATCATACTTTTCGCCAAGCTCTGCAAGTGCCAAGCCATAGCTTTCTCTTGTTGCCTTCTTTTCTGCCATCACTCATTCCTCCTTCATCAGTTAAGACTCTCGGCTATTTTACCGAGGTCCTCAATTGCTACTTTATAGAGTTCTTCCTTAGGAGCCTGACCATGCCACTCGCAGGCATTCTCCATGTATGATACACCCTTACCCTTTGTTGACTTAGAAATTATTACCGTAGGCTTGCCCTTTGTTACCTTTGCTTCTGCGAAGGCAGCCTCTATCTCATCGAAATTATGAGCGTCTATGGTGATAACGTGCCATCCGAAGGCGCGGAATTTCTCATCATGGGGAGTGGGGTTCATAACCTCTGTTATTTTACCGTCTATCTGAAGACCGTTCCAGTCGAGAACGCAAACAAGGTTATCGAGCTTATAGTGAGCGGCAAACATTGCTGCCTCCCAAACCTGACCTTCCTCGCTTTCACCGTCGCCGACAATAGTATATACGCGGTTTTTTGCGCCGTAAACCTTAGCAGATAGCGCCATACCGCATGCAGCTGATATTCCGAGGCCGAGAGAGCCGGTAGTCATATCAACACCGGGAATTCCCTTCATATCGGGGTGACCCTGAAGCCTTGAATCGGTTTTACGCAAGGTCTTAAGCTCTTCTTTCGGGAAAAATCCGCGCTCCGCAAGAACAGAATACAGAGCCGGAGCGGTATGTCCCTTTGAAAGAACAAATCTATCACGCTCTTCCATTTTCGGATTATGTGGGTCTACATTCATTTCTTTGAAGTAGAGATAAGTAATAACATCCGCAATGGAAAGAGATCCTCCGGGGTGGCCGCAGCCTGCATTATAAACGCCTTCAATAATGCCTAAACGTACGTTATTAGCAAGGCGCATCAACGCTTTTTTTTCAGAAATATCCATTTTTTTCTCCTTAAATTTTTTTACATGCCCTATTTTACTACAAAACTTTCCGTTTGTCAATAAACTTTACACTTTTGCGGGTATAATTTAATAAATAAAAACGCTTCGGGTCAGCCTGGGTTTATACCAAAGCTTCTCCGAAGCATTTTTCTATTTTGTTAATAGTATCTCTTCCTTCTCCTGTACTGGAACCAGAAGCCAAACGCAGAAAGAAGAACAATAACCGCAATATTTATCACAGCCTCGCTTCCGGGAGCAATCGCTGTGTAATCGTAGAAGCTCTTAACCGCAGTCGTTATGCAGAAGGCGCCTATGAATGACGTGAGCACTCTATCAATATTCTTACGTGCAAGGAACATTACAAAAACAACAACAGCAACGCCTATCAGCGTCAATACTAAATTACCTTCTGTAGGAAGCGTGAACGGCAATACATCATTGGCAAATAACAAAAGGTAAGATAGAAACGCTGCACCGCCATAAAGAGCAACATTATAAATAAGCTTTGAGTTAACTGCGGCAACAAGTGCTATAGTAAGTCCGCAAAGCGTATCCGGGAAAGCGAAGATACCGTTTATAATGGGAGAAACCACCACAATACCAACGTAATAACCGGCTACGGCACTCAATATAAATTTTTGAAGATTAAGGAATTTTCTTCCGTAAAGCAGTTCGATAATACCTACGGCAAGCAGAACGTAAACACCGATAGTTCCAAGCACCCCGGTTATAAAAGCAATAATGCTGTTACTCTCAGCGCTTTTCATAAAATCGCCAAGATACGATCCGAGACTGCCCAAGGTGAAACTGCCGCTTATTACCGAATTTAAGAATTCACTCATCGTTTATCCTCTTTCGTTTAACGGTATTTGGATATGCATAGTCGATTATATCATACCATAAGAAAAAAATCAACACTTACGACAAAAAAACACAAATTTTCGTCTTAATTTACATTTTTGCAACACTTTTGTTAGTGCTTTTTACGAAACTTCAGTTCCGGTTGACAACTCTGCTATAGAGATTAAAAACTGCTTTTTCAAGCTCTGATGCCATTCGCACGGTCTGATATGAGCCGCTCCTCTGCCTGCCGCAAAAGGCTATCAGAATATCACAAATTTCCGCAAGCTTCATATTACGGATTCTCATGCAATCTTTTGTATATCGCTCGGACGTATATATTACCTCGTCGGCAGAAGAAAGAATATAATCATACATGCTTCGCTCCGACACAGTCCAATTATACGATTGCTCTTTACACGGCAACACCAAGTACAATCGCATATCTCTGTATTTCATACGCAATGATATTATTTTTTTTGCAGCCATCGTATCAAAGCCGAGAGCGCCGCCGCAATAAAAGTTGCGGCAGCCCTGATCATACGCATACAAAATTGCTTTGGTCAACAATTCTTCCAAAGGCTTTATATGCTCTTGCGCTATTATTCTATGACCTGTAAAAGAGCAGTTTTTCATGCCGGTATCCTTCTTGATGATATTTATTCAAGCTCAAACGCGCCCGTATAAAGCTGGTAATATGTTCCCTTCTCTTCAATAAGCTTTTCATGTGAGCCGCGCTCTATTATTCTGCCATGGTCAAGAACCATAATAACGTTTGAATTGCGTACCGTGGAAAGTCTGTGCGCAATTACAAAAACAGTTCTTCCCTCCATAAGCTTATCCATACCAGCTTGAACTATTGCCTCTGTTCTCGTATCAATAGATGACGTTGCCTCATCAAGTATCATAACGGGCGGATCGGCAACAGCCGCACGTGCAATTGCGATAAGCTGACGCTGACCTTGCGAAAGATTTGCTCCGTTTGATGTAAGCTCGGTATTATACCCCGACGGAAGTCTCGTTATGAAATCATGCGCGCCGGCGAGCTTTGCCGCTTCTATACATTCTTCATCGCTAGCATCCAGATTTCCATATCTGATATTGTCCATAACAGAGCCTGTAAACAGATTCGTTTCCTGAAGAACGATACCGAGAGACCTTCTGAGGTCGGATTTCCTTATCTTATTAATGTTGATTCCGTCATAACGTATCTTACCGTCAGCTATGTCATAATAACGGTTGATAAGATTGGTAATAGTCGTTTTTCCCGCACCGGTCGCACCTACGAAAGCAACCTTTTGACCGGGCTCGGCATACACACTTACGTCACGAAGGACAGGCTTGCCCTCCTCGTATTCAAAATCAACATTCGTCATACGAACGTCACCGCGAAGAAGCGTATAGGTAACCGTTCCGTCTCCGTGTGGATGACGCCATGCCCATTTACCCGTTTTCTTTTCAGATTCGGTTATATTTCCCTCGGAGTCCACAATAGCGTTTACAAGGGTAACGTAGCCTTCATCTGATTCGGGTTCTTCGTCGATAAGCTCAAAGATTCGCTTACCGCCCGCCATAGCCATAACTATAGAGTTTATCTGCTGAGAGAGCTGATTGATATTACCTGTAAACTGCTTAGTCATATTGAGGAACGGGACAACTATGCTTATACCGAACGGAATAGTCGAAAGGCTTAAATTATAAAAATCAGGAATAAGAAGGAAAAGTCCTCCTACCGTCGCGATAATTACGTACATAATGTTTCCTATGTTCATAATAACGGGACCGAGAATATTTGAGTAAGCATGCGCTCTGTAGCTTTGCTCAAAGAGCGCATCGTTCGTTGCTCTGAACTCTTCCGAACACTTTTCTTCTCTGCCGAAAACCTTTACGACCTTCTGACCGTTCATCATTTCCTGCACGTAGCCCTCAAGATTTGCAACAGAGCCCTGAAGCTTAACAAAATACTTCGCCGAGCCCATGCCCGCCTTCTTTGAGACGAAAAGCATAAACGCTACTCCGACAAGAAGCACGAGGGTAAGCCATACACTGTAATATATCATAATAAGGAATACAGATAAGACTATAATGCCCGAACGGATAAGGGTAGGCAAAGAGCCTGAAATAAGCTGACGGAGAGTATCTATATCATTGGTATAGTAGCTCATTATATCGCCATGCTTATGTGTATCAAAATATTTGATAGGAAGATTTTGCATACCGCGGAACATTCTCTGCCTCATTTTGCAAAGGAAGCCTTGAGTTATTTTTGCGGTAAGCTGAGTATCAACAGTTATTGCAATAGCCGATACAATATAAATTGAAGCAAGCAATATAATTTTGGGGATTATCTCTTTTGCCGCAGCCGCATAATCGCCGCTTGGAGCGTACTGCTCGATAACCGCGGTTATCTGCTGAATGAATATCGCGGGAAGAACCGATACAACAGCCGCAAACAAGATGCATGCAGCCGTAAGAGGAACGAGCACGGGGTAGTCGCGGTAAAGCATACCGAGAATTCTCGGAAGCACACCCTTTACCGAAGCTGTGCCGCGCATGCCTTGATTTTTCTTATTTTTCATCTGCGTTTCCTCCTCTCGAGCTCTCTGTCTGCTGGAGATAAACGTCTCTGTATATTTCGCTCGTTGAAAGAAGCTCATCGTGAGTTCCCGCGGAGACAAGCTTGCCGCCGTCAAGAACGAGTATCATATCCGCATCCATTACTGAGGACACTCTTTGAGCGATTATTATTTTTGTAGTATCCGGAACATATTCCGAAAATCCGCGTCTTATCAAAGCATCGGTTTTTGTATCTACCGCGCTTGTCGAATCGTCAAGAATAAGTATCTTCGGCTTTTTGAGAAGAGCTCTTGCGATACAAAGTCTCTGCTTCTGACCGCCCGAAACGTTCGTACCGCCCTGCTCTATCCAGGTATCGTAACCGTCGGGAAATGCCGAAACAAAGCTATGAGCCTCTGCCAGCTTGCATGCCATGATAATTTCCTCATCGGTTGCGTTCTCGTTGCCCCAGCGAAGGTTATCCTTAATAGTTCCCGCGAAGAGAATATTTTTCTGAAGAACTACCGCAACAGAATTGCGAAGAGAATCAATATCGTAATTTCTTACATCGACACCGCCAACCTTTACCGCTCCCTCGGTAACGTCATAAAGACGCGGAATAAGATTCACAAGAGTCGATTTGCTTGAGCCCGTTCCGCCTATTATTCCAACAACAGCTCCGCTGTTTATATGAAGGTTTATATCCGAAAGAGTGAACTTTTTTGCAGTTTTGGAATACTTAAAGCTTACATTTTCAAAATCGACAGATCCGTCGGCAACCTCATATATAGGCTCTTCGGGATTTTTCATGGTAGGCTCTTCCGAGAGCACCTCGTAAATACGCTTAAAGGACTCTCCCGACATCGTTATTATAACGTATATCATAGAAAGCATCATAAGAGACATAAGCACCTGCATACCGTATGTAAGCATTGCTGATATATGACCTACGTCAAGGTCCGCTCCGCTGCTTTCTATGGCAATCTTAGAGCCCAGAAACAGAACGAATATCATATTGAAGTAAAGGCATATCTGCATTATGGGAGTATTAAGCGCGACTATACGCTCTGCCTTTGTGAAATCATCACGTATTGTGCTTGATGCCGCGTCGAATTTCTGCTTTTCGTAATCCTCGCGTGAAAATCCTTTAACAACGCGCGCTCCTCTTACGTTTTCTTCAATAGACTCATTCAGCTTATCGTATTTTCTGAAAACTCTGCGGAACGCAGGCATAGCCTTTCTCGCAACCGTTATAAGACCGAACGCAAGCACGGGAATGATGACGACGAAGGTAAATGCTAAGGGGCCTCCCATAACAGTCGCCATTACCACAGAAAAAATAAACAGAAGCGGACTTCTTATTGCCGTTCTTATTATCATCATGTATGACATTTGCGCATTGCTAACGTCGGTTGTAATTCTTGTTACCAAAGATGTCGAGGAGAATTTATCTATATTCTCAAACGAATATGTCTGTACCTTGTCAAAAATGTCGCTGCGCAGATTCCTTGCAAATCCGGATGACGCTTTCGCACTGGTTATTCCGGCAATACCACCGCATGCGAGAGAGCATATTGCCATTACCGTGAGCAAAATTCCGGTAGAAAGAACGTCGCTCATTTCCGCGCCCTGACGAAGCTTATTTACAAGATTCGCAGTTATGAACGGAATTGAAGTCTCAATAGCCGCTTCGCATACCATTAAGCATAGAGTTACTATGCTAAGGAGCTTGAACTCTCTGACACAGCTTAAGAGTCTTTTAATCATCTTTTATTCCCTTTCCTTTTGATGTTATCCTTATAATTTTAACTTAAAATCTTTTCAATGTCAATAGCAGTGTCAAGAAATATATCGATAAACCGATGAATTTTCCTGGGATCTTTGCTTTTTTCTCTGTTTTTTCCAAAAGTGCTTGACAAAAAGCGATACATATGATATAATACATCGTGACTATGTTTGATTTTTTTATTTCAAACAAATCTTTTTGGAGGAAAATATGGACGACGACGCGGATTGTTGTAATCCCATATACGTACATATATTATACGATAGGCTTGGCCAGACAGGGATATTCTTAGGAATGTCGTGTGGCTAGGTCTTTTTTTGCTTTAAAAACAATAAAAATATAAACACAACGAAAGGAATTTTTTCACACTTAATCATGGAGACTCACAGTATTATTCAGCTTATAGCTATTATTTGCTGCATTATTATGAGCGCGTATTTCTCGGCTACGGAAACTGCATTTTCCACATGCAACAAAATACGTCTTAAAACAATGGCGGAGGACGGCAATAAACGCGCTGCAAAAGCACTTAAGCTTACGGAAAATTACGATGCTCTTCTTTCTACAATTCTTGTAGGTAACAACATCGTTAATATTACGGCTTCTTCTATTTCGACCATCCTCTTTATTTCGCTTATAAAGAACAACGAAAGCCTCGCAACCACTCTTTCCACCATCGTTCTTACTCTCGTTATTCTTATTTTCGGTGAAATATCTCCGAAAAGTATTTCAAAAGAATCGCCTGAAAAGTTTGCTATGTTTTCAGCTCCCATAATAGCCTTCTTTATGATGATATTCACTCCCCTTAACTTCTTGTTCAGACAGTGGAAAAAGGTGCTTTCACGCATTTTCAAGACGGAAGAGGATGCGGGTATAACAGAAGAAGAGCTTATTTCGATCATTGAAGAGGCAGAAGAGGACGGAAACCTCGAAAAGAGCGAGACTGAGCTTATCAGAAGCGCAATCGAATTCAATGAGCTTGAGGTAGGAGATATCTTTACTCCCCGTATTGATATTACCGCCGTAAAAATTGAATCAAGCATAGAAGAAATACGTGAGGTATTTAAATCATCGGGTTACTCGAGAATACCGGTTTATACAGATGACCTTGATAATATTATTGGTATTTTGTACTACAAGGACTTCTTTACCAAGGAATTCGACAGTATAGAAAGTCTTCTAAAGCCCGTTATCTTCGTTACCAAGAACAGAAACGTAAACGAGCTCATGAACGAATTCCAGGAAAAGAAGCTTCATCTTGCGATAGTTACAGACGAATACGGATCAACCGCAGGTATCGTTACACTTGAAGATATTATTGAAGAAATCGTTGGTGATATATGGGACGAACACGACGATATTGAGCTTGACCTTAAAGAGATAGGAGAAAACGAATATATAGTTTCGGGTAAAGCAAACATCACCAAGGTCTTTGATGAGATAGGCGTTGACACAGAACGCGATGCCCTCACGGTTAACGGATGGGCTATGGAAATACTCGAGCGTATCCCGAGCACGGGTGATGAATTTGAAGCTGACGGCCTTCACGCAAAGGTGCTTAAGATGAACGGAAGACGAATAGACAATCTTCACATCGTTAAGCTTGAGCCCGAAGAAGACGAGGAAGACTCAAAGGAAAAATCCAAAGAAAAGACTAAGGATACCGACGAAGTTTCGGCAGATACAGAGGTATAAAACATACTTAAAGGAAGAGCGCGCGACCGAAAATCGTGTGCTCTTCTTTACTTTTTTGCCGCAAAGTATTGATTTATTCACGAATTTGTGCTAAAATATTCACAGAATATACATTTTTGAAAGGTTATTCTATGAAAATAAAAGCCAAAAACAAAAATTACGAAGAGGTTTTATCCGTAAAAATGCCACCGCATAAAAAACCGATGAAGCCTTCTTTTTTATTGCGTTCGATAATAAGCGCATTTGCTTATTTTGATTTAAAAAAATCAAATTTCAAGGTTACAGGAGCTCTTCCCGAAAAATCAGAAGGTCCATGCCTTGTGCTCATGAATCACTCAAGCTTTATTGATCTTGAGATTGCGGAGAAGATAATGTATCCCCGCCCCGTAAGCATAGTTTGCAGCTATGATGCACTGGTAGGTAAAAATCTTCTTATGCGAATGATCGGATGCATACCCACGAGAAAATTCGTCAGTGATATCACGCTTATCAAAGATATGAAATATGCTCTCAAAAAGGGATACAACGTGCTTATGTATCCCGAGGCGGGATATTCGTTTGACGGTACGGCAACTGCAATGCCGAAGCTCGCGAAGCTCATAAAACTGCTTGGAGCACCCGTAGTTATGATAAAGACGGAGGGCGCTTTTACAAGAGATCCGCTCTACAACGAGCTAAGGGTAAGAAAGGTTCCCGTGAGCGCAAATATATCAACGCTCTTTACTAAAGAAGAACTATCATCCTTAGGCGAGGATGAGATGGATAAACGAGTTGAGGACGCATTTACTTTTGATGCGTTCAAATGGCAAAAAGAAAACAAAATATTAGTTACGACACCCGAGCGTGCTGTGGGACTTGAAAAGGCACTTTACCTCTGCCCACACTGCAAAGCCGAAGGATTTATGGAAGGCGTGGGAGCAAAAATACGCTGTAACGCTTGCAAAAAATCCTACACACTCGGTGAATACGGTGAGCTGAAGGCTGATTTTGGAGAAACGGAATTTTCGCATATACCGGACTGGTATCGCTGGCAGCGCGAAGAAGTCAGGCGCGAAATACTTAACGGAAAATACTCTCTCGATGTACCTGTAAAAATAAGCATGATGAATGACTTCAAGATGCTTTACAGAGTAGGAGAAGGAAGACTTATTCATAATGCCGCAGGCTTTAAGCTCACAGGATGCGACGGTAAGCTTAATTACACCCAAAAGGCTCTTTTCTCCCATACGGTAAACTCGGACTTTTTCTGGTATGAGCTGGGCGATATAGTTTCGATAGGAGATAACCATGCTCTTTATTACTGTTTCCCTTCCGAGAAAATACCCGTCGCTAAAGTAAGGCTTGCCGCAGAGGAGCTTTATAAGCTTCACCATGACAGCGAATTCCATAAAAATCATTGCGATGACTGCATGAATGGTAAGGCGGAATGTGCGTTTTCGCTTAAATAAGAACATAAGGTTAATTAAGTTGAGCATACTATTTGTTAACAAATTGTAAACAAATTAAATTCGATGACTTTTTTTCAAAAAGATTATGGAAAAATAGCTTGTCTTATGTTATAATATGGGTTGCGGCGCTTGTGGTCGACTTTTGTTATGCCTTAAAGTGCCCGTTGACAGCGAATAATAATATTTTTATATTGGAGGAAATTTTTATGAACAAGAAGTATGTCTACCTCTTCTCTGAAGGTAACAAGGACATGCGTAATCTTCTCGGCGGTAAGGGCGCAAACCTTGCTGAGATGACAGGCATCGGACTTCCCGTTCCCCAGGGCTTCACCATCACTACCGAAGCTTGCACACAGTATTATGAGGACGGTAAGCAGATCAATGACGGAATCATGGCCGAGATTATGGAAAACATCGTAAAGATGGAAGCTATAACAGGCAAGAAATTCGGCGACCTCGAGAATCCCCTTCTCGTTTCGGTTCGTTCTGGTGCAAGAGCATCAATGCCCGGTATGATGGATACCATTCTTAACCTTGGTCTCAACGAGCAGGTTGTAGAAGTAATGGCTGAAAAGTCCGGTAACGCAAGATGGGCTTATGACTGCTATAGAAGATTTATTCAGATGTATTCCGACGTCGTTATGGAAGTTGGTAAGAAGTATTTTGAAGAGCTTATCGACAAGATGAAGGAAGAAAAAGGTGTTACACAGGACGTTGAGCTTTCCGCAGATGATCTCAAGGAGCTCGCTGAGCAGTTCAAGGCTGAATACAAGGCTAAGATTGGTTCTGACTTCCCCTCTGATCCCAAAGAGCAGCTCTTCGGCGCTATTAAAGCCGTTTTCCGTTCTTGGGACAACCCCAGAGCAAACGTTTACAGACGTGATAACGATATTCCCTATTCTTGGGGTACTGCAGTAAACGTTCAGGCAATGGCATTCGGTAACATGGGTGATGATTGCGGTACAGGTGTTGCATTTACTCGTGACCCCGCAACCGGCGAAAAGAAGCTCATGGGTGAGTTCCTCACCAATGCACAGGGCGAAGACGTTGTTGCAGGTGTTCGTACTCCCATGCCTATCGCAGAGATGGCAAACAAGTTCCCCGAGGCTTATGAGCAGTTCACAAAGGTATGCGCTATCCTCGAAGACCACTACAGAGATATGCAGGATATGGAGTTCACCGTTGAGCACGGTAAGCTTTATATGCTTCAGACCAGAAACGGTAAGAGAACCGCTGCTGCAGCTCTTAAGATCGCTTGCGACCTCGTTGACGAGGGCATGATCGATGAGAAGCAGGCTGTTCTTATGATCGACCCCAGAAACCTTGACACTCTTCTTCACCCCCAGTTCGATGCTAAGGCTATCAAGACTGCTCAGGCGGTTGCAAAGGCTCTCGGCGCATCTCCCGGAGCTGCTTGCGGTAAGGTTGTATTCACAGCTGAAGACGCAAAGGTTTGGAACGAAAAGGGCGAGAAGGTTATTCTCGTTCGTCTTGAGACCTCTCCCGAAGATATTGAGGGTATGAAGGCTTCTCAGGGTATCCTCACCGCTCGTGGCGGTATGACCTCGCACGCTGCCGTTGTTGCACGTGGTATGGGTACTTGCTGCGTTTCCGGATGCTCTGCTATTACTAACTTTGATGAAGACAACAAGACCTTCGTCCTTGCAGGCAAGACATATCATGAGGGTGACGTTATCTCCCTTGACGGTTCTACCGGTAACATTTACGACGGTGCTATTCCTACTGTTGACGCTACGATCTCCGGATACTTCGGAAGAATCATGGCTTGGGCTGATAAGTACCGCAAGCTCGGCGTACGTACAAACGCTGATACTCCTAAGGATGCTAAGAAGGCTCGTGAGCTTGGTGCTGAAGGTATCGGTCTTTGCCGTACTGAGCACATGTTCTTCGAGGGCAACAGAATTGATGCATTCCGTGAAATGATCTGCTCTGACACTGTTGAAGAAAGAGAAGCTGCTCTTGACAAGATCCTTCCCATGCAGCAGGGCGACTTCGAGGCCCTTTACGAAGCGCTTGAAGGCACTCCTGTTACTATCAGATTCCTTGATCCTCCGCTTCACGAGTTCGTTCCCACCGAAGAGGCTGACATTGAAAAGCTTGCTCAGGCTAAGAACAAGACCGTAGCACAGATTAAAGACATGATCAATTCCCTTCACGAAGCTAACCCCATGATGGGTCACCGCGGATGCCGTCTTGCAGTAACATATCCCGAAATCGCTGCTATGCAGACAAAGGCAGTTATCCGTGCTGCTCTTAACGTTCAGAAGAAGCACGCTGATTGGAACGTTGTTCCTGAAATAATGATTCCCCTTGTTGGAGAAATCAAAGAGCTTAAGTTCGTTAAGAAGATAGTTGTTGAAACAGCTGACGCTGAAATCGCAGCAGCAGGCGCTAACCTTAAGTACGAGGTTGGTACAATGATCGAGATTCCTCGTGCATGCCTTACCGCTGATGACATCGCTAAGGAAGCTGAATTCTTCTGCTTCGGTACCAACGACCTTACTCAGATGACTTACGGCTTCAGCCGTGACGATGCAGGTAAGTTCCTTGATGCTTACTATGAAACAAAGATATTTGAGAACGATCCCTTCGCTAAGCTTGACCAGACAGGTGTTGGTAAGCTTATGAATATGGCTGTTTCTCTCGGTAAGGAAGTTCGTCCTGAGCTCCACGTAGGTATCTGCGGTGAGCACGGCGGCGATCCCACATCTGTTGAGTTCTGCCACAAGATCGGTCTTACCTATGTATCTTGTTCGCCTTTCAGAGTGCCGATTGCAAGACTTGCGGCAGCTCAGGCAGCACTCAAAGACTAATTCTAAAAATCCTAACCGATTCCGGCAAGTCCGGTAACAAATGCGGCTCCCTTTTGAGGAGTCGCATTTTTACTCTTCGCATAAAATGCTTGAACTTGCGGCAGCTCAGGCAGCACTCAAAGACTAATTCTAAAAATCCTAACCGATTCCGGCAAGTCCGGTA
>JAZRHO010000057.1:0-3600 GCA_045644805.1 Eubacteriales bacterium
TTGAAGATCCATATAATTTTGGTTATTCCCTACGTTCTCTTTATGCTGTCGGAGCGGATGGAATAATACTCCCTCCGCGAAATTGGATGAGCGCTGCAGGTGTCGTTTGCAGAAGCTCCGCCGGAGCATCTGAGCTTTTTGAAATGTATGAATCAGACCCGTTGGAAGCCGTCAAATTTTTCAAGGATCGTGGGTATAAAATTGTATGTGCTGAGGAAAATACCGATAATATACTGGGAAAATGCGAACTTCCCTTGCCTATTCTTCTTATTGTCGGGGGCGAAAAGCGAGGAATATCACGAGCTGTTCTTGACCTTGCTGATATGTTAGTAAAAATCGACTATGCACGAGAATTTAACGCTTCCCTTTCTGCTGCTTCAGCGACGACGATGTTCGCATATGAAATAATGCGCCAAAATAAGAGATAGTTTTTTAATTAACAAATCCCACCGTTTACTCGGTGGGATTTGTTGTAGATTATCTGTTATTACCACAGCAACCGTTTCTGCCGTTACCGCTTCTCTGCGATTCATTTCCATTGTTAGAACACATGGTAGCACGGAATCTTGATGTCGGGAAAGGCATATTGTTGAACACGGAACAAGGATCTTCGTCGTTGCTTGCCGGTACGCATTCTTTATCGGGAACGCTATAATCTGTTGCTTGAATAAGCAGTTGAGCAGGTCGAACTATACGTATTACCGAGAATACACCATAGGTAATATAAAGTCTCGGATGTTCACCGTTGCTTGCATTAAGCTCGCCGTCGAAGTTATCGCATATTGACTCAGGTAAATCGAGAAAATCGTTCGTAGGACAAGAAGGTGGGCATTCAACTATTTTTGTTCCTAGAACAATAGGCTCAACCGTTTCTACGATTGCCACAGGATCGGTTGTGCCGCGATTATCTGTATTTCCGATAACACAAAAACTATTTTCCGGATTTGATGAGAAGGTTGTTACAGTTCCCTCCCCGCCAAAAAGAATTACGTCTTTTTCAAGAATGGATAATCCTTTAAAGGTCTGGCTTTTACCCATTCCTAAGCAGGCTTCAATTTCTACAAGTACGTAATAACGAACTGTTACCTGGAAAAAACCGCAGTTAAACGGAACTTCGTTAACACCAACAAATGCTGATAAAATTTTTGCAGAGCGGGCTCTTATGCTATTGGCGTTAGCAAGTACCTCTTCGCATGCCGGTGTGAGATAAACTCTTGCGTTTTCGAAACAATCTCTGTCACGGCAAGCATCGAGAACTTTATGAGTATCAATACATACCGTTCCGCGACTGTCCTGACCAAAAACCGATGAGGTGTTTCTATTTTCTGACATTGCAACTTCTCCCTCGATCATATTAAGCCGTATACAAAGAAAAACTTATATGATCATTTGAAATTTCGATGAAAATTTCTTTTGAAATAATTCATCTCACTACATTCTATGCAACCTATTATTTATTGGTTAATCAGATATAATAAAAGCGGTATATCAGCCATTTGACCAATACACCGTTTTTATTTTATATTCGATAAATACAAATTATGTATATGCCTTGATAGAATCAGGACAAGCGTCTACCGCGATAGAAACAGTCATAACAACATTAACATCAGAAGCAATTGCATCCACATCCTTAAGAAGTGTTTCAAATGAAGCAACATCGTTACCGCAAATCTTCAAAGAAGAATCTACAAATATATCCGTAATATCGCTATTAGAAGCAAGTATGCCTGCTATAAAGCCTGTAAGCTTCTCTGCGTTATCAATTTTATAATAATCTGTATCAATAAGGCGAGCTTTGGAGGTTATGTCAAATCTCAATTTATCACCCTTCTCAATGCAAACAACAGAACCATTGGAAGTGGCAGCAGCATTGTTTACGAGTTCGATAAGAGTCTTCGTTTTTCCTGAACCTTTAGCGCCGATGAATAATTTAATCATTTTTGATTTCCTCCTTTATAAGGATTTAGGCAATCCTCTTGTATATATAATACACTATTCAAAAGAAAATTGCAATACTTTTTTATATTTTTGCTAAAGTTTTTATACCTGCTTAACTTCAAATATTACCTATTTTCTTTTCAAGGTCTTTCTTCATATCTTCATATCCGGGTTTGCCAAGAAGAGCGAACATATTCTTCTTATAAGCTTCAACACCTGGCTGATTGAAAGGATTTACCCCGAGCATATATCCCGAAACCGCGCAAGCAAGCTCAAAGAAGTAAACAAGATAACCAAAAGTGTAGGCGCTTCTATCCTCAAGCTCGATAAGAATATTCGGAACTCCGCCGTCATTATGCGCAATAAGAGTGGCAAGCATAGCGGTTTTATTTACATAATCAAGCTCTTTGCCTGAAATAAAATTTAGTCCGTCTACATTTGCTTCATCATTTGGAATGATAAATTCAGAACCGGGATTTTTTACGTTTATCACGGTTTCGAAAATATTTCTCTGACCATCTTGAATGTATTGACCGAGAGAATGAAGATCTGTTGAGAAAACAACGGAAGAAGGATAAATTCCCTTCTGATCCTTTCCTTCGCTTTCACCGTAAAGCTGCTTCCACCATTCATTTATCATAAGCATATAGGGCTCATAACCAACAAGTATCTCCAGAGACTTGCCTTTGCGAAGTAAAACGTTTCTTAGAGCTGCATACTTAATCGCATCGTTTTTTTCTAACGAAGCCTCGCTGTACGCATACTTAGCGTCCCGAGCGCCCT
This sequence comes from Eubacteriales bacterium, assembly GCA_045644805.1. Classification (GTDB taxonomy): domain Bacteria; phylum Bacillota; class Clostridia; order Oscillospirales; family CAG-272; genus UBA1740. The sequence continues at coordinate 2,725 of JAZRHO010000057.1, forward strand.
TCATCATAGCGTCAATATCAATTCCTGCGCAAGCAATTGGAAGGAGACCTACCGCAGTAAGAACAGAGTATCTTCCTCCAACGTTATCCGGAACAACAAAGGTCTCATATCCTGCTTCGTCGGAAAATTTCTTAAGAGTACCGCGGCATTTATCCGTAGTCACAAATATACGTTCGCGCGCACCGTCTTCGCCATACTTATCAATAAGCATTTTCTTAAAGACTCTAAAAGCCACAGCAGGCTCAGTCGTCGTTCCCGATTTTGAAATTACATTTACACATATATCCTTGCCTTCGCAAAGCTCAATGAGCTCACACAAAGCGGTTGTTGATATATTGTTACCTGCAAAATATATATCAGGAGTATCTTTTTTTAAGGAATTATAGAGTGGACTTTTTATAAATTCAATCGCTGCACGCGCACCGAGATAAGATCCACCGATACCAATAATAACGAGAACATCGCAACTCTCTTTTATTTTTTTACTTGCAAGTTTTATACGGGCAAATTCTTCTTTATCATAGTCCTCGGGCAAGGTAAACCAACCAAGAAAATCAGAACCTTCGCCCTTACCCGTTTTAACAAGCTCATAAGCACAATCGGCTTCTTCTGCAATCGAATTAAGTTCAGTAGGAGAAACAAAACCCTCCATAAATTTATCAATAAGTTTTAAAGACATTTTCGCACCTCCGTCTTTCACTGATTGATATTATACAACACGATGCCAGATTTTTCAAGTATAAATAATAAAAAATATTTAGTAAATATTTTATTTATGTAAAGGTGAATTATACTATTAAGTGCAACACATTTAAGGAAAAAGAAGACTCATATTGAATCCTGTGTTATAATGAAGTTACCACACACCAAAAAACA
>JAZRHO010000058.1:0-3428 GCA_045644805.1 Eubacteriales bacterium
CATGGCTACGATCCGACTTGAAAAAGCGGTAGAGGACGGACTCGTACATACCAATGTTGCAGTCGGTTGCAAGATACCGCCTAAAAAGGCAAAGGAAATGAAAGTCCTTACCGAAGATGAGATGCAGAGATTCTTAATCCAAGCTAAGTATGACGGATACTTTGAAATCTGTCTCCTCGCACTCACTACGGGTATGCGAAGAGGTGAGATAATGGGTCTCCAGTGGCAAGACCTAGACTTTAACACGGGTATGCTTGAAATAAAAAGACAAGCCTACTACCTAAATGGCAAGACGATAGACGAGAGCAAGAACGATAATCCTGACGATACGGTCAACGGTGACGATTCGGAAGAGGATGAAGAAAACGAATCGTTCTTCGCAAAAATAATAGAATTCTTTAAAAACTTGTTTGAAAAAATAAAGAATCTTTTCAAGTTTGATAATAGCGACTCATAAAATTCGTATAAACTTTGAGTTATATATTAACAAAGACACAGAGGGCTGACAGAAAAACTGTCAGCCCTCATAGCTTTTATCAATATCTTTTTTTGAAGTACAAGTGAATTACAAAGCAAATACCGATTGCAATAGAGAACGGAATGGCAAGCAAGAAAGCTACCCAAGCAGGTGCGCTTGTTAAGAAGTGTTTTCCTGCCCAAAGCAGAACGGCATACTCATACGAAACAAATGAACACATAGCGCAAAGCAGCACTAGTGCACAAATACCGAAAACACGGGAAATTATCCTTGCGTGTTTCATCGATTTACCTCCTATTTTGTTTTTTCGATAGAAGGATTACCCCAATCGCAACAAGAACAAGGCATACAACTAGCATTATTCCTCTTCCGTCAATCGTTATAATAGAGGAATTTGCAATGTTATCCGAGATATTTGGATTTGCAATTATTACGATGCCACAAACAATCAAACAAATAAAACCTAAAATACACAACCCAAGACCGGTGTATTTTATGACTTTATCGGCTTTATTTGCACGGGTAGCGGGGTGCGTTGTATTGGGAGCCTCTATCTCATCCTTAATGAGATAATCAACGGAGACATTGAAATAAGTGCTGATGGTGATAAGCTTTTCGCTTTCGGGAACGGATACGCCGCTTTCCCACTTTGAAATTGCTTGGCGAGATACGCTTAATTGTTCTGCAAGCTCCTCTTGGGATAATCCACTCTTTTTTCTGAGCGAATATAGTTTTTCAGATAGTTTCATAGTACCTCCTTCGAAAGTAGTGTAGCATTATTATTTGAAAAACGCTATACACAGCTGTAATCAATTCGGCAACCGACAGTTGCAAGCGCGAGTATATAAGCATTATATCAAAAAAATCACTGAAATTCAATAGCCGATGGTATGCGTATAATGATATGCATGCAAAAGGAAGCTAAAGTGCAGAGAGTAGCAGTAGCGATAAAAAGCAATAAGAAGGTTGAATTGTTCATAAAATCGTATTATAATTATTTTGTAAGCAAAAATTCCCTATAAGGTTGTGGGAAAACAGTTTATATGATATCATATTAAATATAACGGTACGCCCATAGCTTTAAGTTAGGTATGGTCGTATTTTGCTTTTTGAAAGGAGCGACAATGGCAGCATTTATTACAATCGCAGGACTGGGTATGCTGGTTTCCATACTCGGAATTGTTAATATGACGGGGGATATATCATCTCTCCATTGGTATCACAGGCAAAGGGTGAGCGAAGAAAACAGAAAACCTTTTGGAAAGCTCGTTGGCTTGGGAACGCTTATAATCGGCATTGCAATGATTGTTTTCGGAGCTTTGTTTCTTGTCTTTGAAAAAACAGGGAACGATACGTTTGTTATTCTGGGGACAGTAGAATTGCTTGTCGGAATAGCGGTAGGCACTGTTGTTAGCTTCTGTGCTATGAAAAAATACAACAATGGTATTTTCTGATACACTGCAAGGAAAAATAACTGAAGTGAAAATTTTACGAAAAGTGATTATAAAAGAGCAAAAAACATTAAAATGTAACCTTTACTATACAAAATCTATCTACTATATAAAAAACTATAACAGGGAGGTTGGTGTTATGAAGAAAACAAAACGGAGTCTTATAATTATAAGCCTTGTGATTCTTTTTGCGGTGGCAGTTAATCTTACCGGATGCGCGATGACCGTGCAGGCGGCGAATCTGATGGACGGTGTTGCACCAAACAGCGTAACCGCGCTTGAGGATTTTGGCTCCGGTAATATCACCGCGACAGATTTTGCCCTCAGACTCTTTAAGGCAACAAATGAAAATGGAGAGAATACATTGATTTCTCCATTGTCTGTTCTGTGCGCTCTTGCTATGACGGCAAACGGTGCGGAAGGCGAAACCCGCGAACAGATGGAATCAGTGCTCGGAATGAGTGCGGAGGACTTGAACCTGTATTTGTACAGCTACATCAATTCACTTCCGCAGTGCGAAAAGTATAAGCTGAGCGTTGCGAACTCTATTTGGTTTAAAGATGACGATCGCTTTACTGTTAACCAGAACTTCTTACAGACAAACGCTGATTATTACGGTGCGGATATCTATAAGACACCATTCGACAAACAGACGCTTCGGGACATTAACAATTGGGTTAAGAATGAAACCGATAATATGATCCCAAAGATTCTTGAAGATATACCCGGTGAGGCCATTATGTATCTGATTAATGCTCTGGCATTTGAGGCTGAGTGGGTAGAGATTTATAAAGAGCATCAAGTTCGTGATGCCAAGTTTACTAAGGAAGACGGTACGAAGCAGGATGCTGAGCTGATGTATTCCACCGATGGCAAGTATCTGGAGGATGAGAGTGCCACAGGATTTATCAAGTATTATAAGGGAAGAAAATACGCCTTTGTAGCTTTGCTTCCAAATGAAGGCGTTACCGTATCCGAATACTTGAATTCACTTGATGGTGAATCGCTTTTTGCAGTACTTGCAAACGCAGAAAGCAGATCTGTTAAAACGGCGATTCCTAAGTTTGAAAGCAAGTATGATACGGAAATGTCTGATGTTCTCATGGCTATGGGAATGACAGATGCTTTTGACGTAGAATTTGCGGACTTTGACGGTATAGGCGACTCGACCGAAGGCAATATATATATCAGCCGAGTGATCCATAAAACTTATATACAGGTTGGAGAAAGGGGAACGAAAGCCGGAGCTGTAACGGTTGTAGAAATGGAAGGTGCGGCAGCACCTCCCGATGAGATCAAGCAGGTTTATCTCGACAGACCCTTCGTGTATATGCTGATAGACTGTGAAAATAATATTCCGTTCTTTATTGGCACTATGATGGATGTTGAAAACTGACATGTTCTCGCATATCGAGAATAATTTCGTAGCTCAGAGAAAAAATTCTTCTTATCGAATGATGGAATGTAAAAACAAGAATATCCCCGAGACCTGGTATATA
>JAZRHO010000059.1:0-10448 GCA_045644805.1 Eubacteriales bacterium
GAGCGTTGTTGGTTCGCATTCGAGCCGTAAGCCGACGGGAGCTCGCTCACATGAGGCTCGGCGTAGAATCACGAAGCTTCGCGAGTTATCCGGCTCCCTCTCTCAAAGCGCTCTTTTTGAGCGCTTTTTTTCGTTCCTTGGCGGGGGTAGCTCCGCTTTTGAACCAAACGCGAGCTTTTTCGCGAGGGGAAGTGAGCGCGCACTCTTTTCCTCTGCCTCACTCCGTGATGGAGGCTTTTCGTAAAAACGTTCTTGTGCGCCGCCAACAATTTTAAAAGTTTTATCCGAAATTTTAGCAGAAATTCAAGCGCTCCCTTGACAAAACGATATCATTATGATATCATAATAATACAAGGAAGGATTATCTTCCCAAATACTTTGAAAGGAAACACAGTAATGACAGAAAAAATCTTAGAAAACAAGAAAAACGGTATGAAGGTCCTCGTCATAACAATTATTTGCCTTCTTGCAGGCATAGCTGTTATGGTACTCGGTATCGTGATGATCGAAAACACAAAATTTACGGTACTTGGCGAAATTCTTGCCGCTATCGGTATTATCGAGATATGCATCGGTTGGATTCCCCTTCTGGGTCTGCGAATCCTCAAGCCCCAGGAAGCATTGGTGCTCACTCTCTTCGGTAAATACATAGGAACAATAAAGGGCGAGGGCTTCTATGCAGTTCACCCCTTCTGCGCCTCATTCAACCCCGCGGCAAAAACCAAACTCAATCAGAGCGGTGACGTAAACACCGTCGAATCTCCTATCGCGGCAGCTTCAGGCTCAATTAATTTCACAAACAATAAGCTCTCACTTAAGATAATGACTCTTAATAACAACCGCCAGAAAATAAACGACTGCCTCGGAAATCCCGTCGAGATAGGAATTGCTGTTACATGGCGCATAGTTGACACGGCTAAGGCGGTTTTCAACGTAGACAACTACAAAGAGTTCCTTTCCCTTCAGTGCGATGCCTCACTTCGTAATATAGTACGTCTTTATCCTTACGACTGCGCCCCCGGTATAGATACGACGGGAGACGGCATTGCCGATGACGGAAGCCTTCGCGGCTCGAGCGAGATTGTCGCTAACAGAATAAGAGATGAAATACAAGGCCGTGTCAGCGAGGCAGGTATAGAAATTATAGAAGCCAGAATAACTTATCTTGCATACGCTACCGAAATAGCGGCAGTTATGCTTCAGCGTCAGCAGGCATCAGCAATCATCGACGCAAGAAAAATGATTGTTGACGGTGCTGTCGGTATGGTTGAAATGGCTCTTGAGAGACTTTCTAAAAATGATACCGTAGTTCTCGACGAGGAGCGCAAGGCGGCAATGGTATCAAATCTGCTCGTTGTGCTTTGCGGCAATAAGGACGCTCAGCCGGTAGTAAATTCAGGAAGTCTTTATTGATATGGCAGAAAACGAAAAAAAGCAGATTCCTTTACGTCTTAACTCTAAGCTCTACGAAAGCCTTGCGGCATGGGCAGAGGACGATTTTCGTTCTCTTAACGGGCAGATAGAATACCTTCTGACCGAATGTGTTAAGCAAAGGAAAAAGAACGGAAAATATGTCGGAGAGGATATTGACATTCCTCCCGCACTGGATATAAAATAAAAAGGCAGCGGTTGCTTTGCAAAGCAGTATCCAATAGGAATTGCGATGCAAGCAACCGCTGATTTTGCGTATAAATGTAAACTATTGTGCGAATTTTGCGGTTTTGTTAAATTGGAAGATCTGATATTCCCAGCTTATCAAGATTCGGAAATGGCGGCTTTGAGAGTATTCTTACCGCCAAGCGCGCCATGTCTCTGACCGAAGTTTTAAACCCGTCGCGATACCATTCAAACATCGTGGACATAAGTCCGCTTATAGCAAACCTGAATATTGCGATGCGGCTTTTCTCATCGTCATCGGGAAGTATTCTTGAAAGGCTTACCATATTATTTATCGGGAAGCTGATTGCAGCCTGCATTACCATTCCCTGAAGGTTGCTTTTGCTGAGCACGTCAAGAAATTCACGGTGCTCAATCCAGAACACAAAAAAGTCCTCAATCTCAAGCTGAAGAGAACGCATACCGTCTCTTTCCCTTTGCCCGATTTTGCCAAACTCTGCCATTGTGTGCTCAATAAGCGCCTTAAGAGCCGATTCTTTTGAATCGAAATAACGGTAAAAGGCTTTTCTCGGCATACTAAGAAAAGCGCATAATTCCGTAATAGTTATATTTTCATAAGCTTTTTTTCGCATCAGCTCAAAAAGAGCATTTTCAATGCTTTTTTGTCTTGCGGCTGTTTTTTCCGTCTTACATATTTTGTACATAACCGATACTCCTAATAAACCGTGGCTGTTTATATTATACTATTAACAACCGAAAAGGTCAATACCCAGTAAAAATTATCTAAAATATCCAAATTTTTAAGCATTTTGTGCGAAGTCACTAAATATTCGGTCGATTTTTCTCAACCAAGTGTCACAGATGGGCGATTTCGGGACTTGTTTTGTCGGTTTTTAAGTGTTAATATATAAATGTCAGGCAAATACACTAAAATAAATTAAAAAGGAAAGGCGAAAAACAATGGCTAAAGAAGTCAAACTTGACGAAAACAGCAAGCGCAAGTTCGGTATACGGGACAGCGTTGCCTATGCAGCCGGCGACCTCGGCTGTAACATGAGCTTTGCGCTCAAGAGCACCATGTCGATCTTCTGGACTCAGTTTATGGGACTTGATCTTTGGTACGCTCTTCTTCTTATCGTGGTTCAGGTATGGGATGCTATCAACGATCCCCTTATCGGTTCCATAATCGATGCAGACAAGCATCAGTACAAGAGAAACAAATTCCTTACCTACATCTGGGCAGGCTCTATCGGACTTATCGTAGGCGGAGCTTTATGCTTCCTTCCCTTCCCCGGTGCACCCGTTTGGGCAAAGATAATTATCTTTATCGCTGGATACGTTGTATGGGATGCATTCTACACGGTTGCAAACGTTCCTTACGGATCGCTTCTGTCTCTCATTTCCGACGACGTAAAGGACAGAGCATCTCTGTCTGCATGGCGTTCGGTAGGCTCTATCTTCGGAAATATGCTTCCTATGGTTATCCTCCCCTTCATCATTTACGACTCGGATAACAACCTTATCGGTGAGCGCGTGTTTATTGCAGCTCTTATAATGGGCGCATTCGGATTTATATGCTTCCAGTTTATGATCCGCAACACAGAGATCCGCGTTAATGAAGAAATAACCCTCACTGAAGAAAAGCCTAAGTTCAGCGTATTTTATGCATTCAAGAACTTCATAAAGAACCGTGCGGCAGTCGGCGCAACGATTGCGGCTATGGGTATGTTCATCGGTATGCAGGGCGCGGCAACGGCTGTTACCGTCGTATTCCAGTCTTACTTCAAGAACGTAAAGATATCCGGTGTTGTTCAGCTCTTCGCTATGATACCTATCGTATTCTTCACTCCTCTTGCACGTAAGATGGTTGCGAAATACGGTAAGAAGGAGCTTGCTACCTTCGGTGCGATTTGCTCTGTTGCTGCCAGCCTTGGCTTGTTCATCATCACACCCAACAATACAACTCTCGACCTTGTTCTCTACATTGTATTCCAGCTCATTAACAGCCTTGGTCTCGGTATTTACTCGACAGTATCCTGGGCAATGATGGGTGACGCTATCGACTACAACGAGTGGAAGACCGGAAACCGTGAGGAAGGCGTTGTTTATTCGCTTCACTCCTTCTTCAGAAAGCTCGCGCAGGGTATCGGTCCCTCTATCGTTCTTATCATAATGGTAGCTCTTGGATACGTAGGCGAGAATGAAGGCAACCAGCTTTGGGATGTCGCTGTTAACATGCGTTATCTCGTTGCTGCAACCTATCTGTTCTCCGCAATTCTTGAGTTCGTAGGTCTTGCTCTTGTTTACAACATTGACAAGAAGACTCTCGAGCAGATGAATAAGGAGCTCGGACGCGAGGAAGCAGACGCAGAAGCTTCTATTCCCGCTGACACTCAATAATACGTCATTTTATAAAGTCGGGGCTGCTGCAGATAAAATTTTGCGGCAGCCCTAATAAAAATTTACTTTTTCGTAATTAATTGCGGGGCGTTATAGTTTATAATATATATGCTTTGCAACGTAACTTTAAACTTTCGCACCAAGGAGAATAAAATGAGAAACGTAATTAATCTTAATCAAGGCTGGGAATTTATTAAGGACTGCTGCGACATAAACGCAAAAGAAGGCGCAGTGTCTGTTAATCTCCCCCATACATGGAATGCCGAAGACGGTCAGGACGGCGGAAACGATTACTTCCGCGGCTCTTGCCTTTACACAAAAAAGCTCGTTCGCTCGGAGCTTCCCGATGCGGGCGTTTATTACCTTGAAATCAAGGGCGCTAACTCCTCAGCAGACGTTTTTGTAAACGGTGAGAAGCTTGCGCACCACGACGGCGGTTACTCTACTTGGAGAGTAAACATCACCGAAAAGCTCGGTGATGAATGCACCGTTGCTATAATAGTTGACAACTCGCCAAACGAAACCGTATATCCCCAGATGGCAGACTTTACCTTCTACGGCGGTCTTTACCGTGACGTAAACCTTGTCTGCGCTGACAACACGCACTTCGACCTCGATTATTTCGGCGGACGCGGCGTTGTTATAACTCCCAAAAAGACGGATAACGGCTGGGTAGCAGACATCGACACGTACGTAACCAACAAAAATGACGGTGATAAAATAAGATTCACCGTAACAAATAAGGAAGGCGAGACTGTTGTAGAAGAAGTATCCGAGAACAATTCCGTATCGCTTGACCTCGGAGACGCTCACCTTTGGCACGGACGCCGTGATCCTTACCTTTATACGGCAAAGGCCGAGATAATCCGCGGTGATGACGCTATCGACGAGGTATCCTACAGATTCGGTTGCCGTACCTATGAGATAGACCCCGAACGCGGCTTCATTCTCAACGGTGAGGAATATCCTCTTCGCGGTGTATCAAGACACCAGGACAGACTCGGTATAGGAAACGCGCTTCTCCCCGAGCATCACAAGGAAGACCTCGATTATATCATGGAGGTCGGTGCAACGACTATCCGCCTTGCTCACTATCAGCACAATGAGTATTTCTACGACCTTTGCGACGAATACGGTCAGGTTCTCTGGGCAGAAATTCCCTACATTTCAAAGCACCTTCCCGGCGGACGCGAGAATACCATCAGCCAGATGACAGAGCTTATCACCCAAAACTATAACCACCCCTCGATCGTAGTATGGGGTCTTTCAAACGAAATTACAATGAACGGCGCTGACGACCCCGACCTTATTGATAACCACCGTCAGCTCAATGATCTCGTTCATAACATGGATAAAACCCGTCTTACGACGATTGCGTGCGTATCCATGTGTAAGATAGACGCGCCTTATATCACTATTCCCGACGTTGTATCCTACAACCACTACTTCGGCTGGTACGGCGGAGACACCTCGATGAACGGACCTTGGTTTGATAAGTTCCATGCCGCTCATCCCAATATTCCTATCGGTGTCAGCGAATACGGCTGCGAGGCTCTCAATTGGCATACCTCAACTCCCACTCAGGGCGACTATACAGAAGAGTACCAGGCATACTATCACGAGGAGCTTATCAAGCAGCTCTTTACACGTAAATATATCTGGGCGACGCACGTATGGAACATGTTCGACTTCGGTGCCGACGCAAGATCAGAGGGCGGAGAAAACGGTCAGAACCACAAGGGTCTTATGACCATGGACAGAAAGTACAAGAAGGACGCCTTCTATGCTTACAAGGCATGGCTCTCCGATGACCCGTTCGTGCATCTTTGCGGAAAGAGATATATAGACCGCACCGAGGACGTAACCAAGGTTACCGTTTATTCAAACCTTCCTGAGGTTGAGCTGTTTGTAAACGGTGAGTCTCTCGGTAAAAAGACCGCACCCGACCACTTCTTCTACTTTGACGTTCCGAACGTCGGAGAGAGCAAGATTGTTGCCGTCGCAGGTGACTTCAAGGACGAAGGAGTTATCCGCAAGGTTGATGAACCCAACGAGGATTATATCCTTAAGGAAAAGGGCGCTATTCTCAACTGGTTTGATATAGACGCTCCCGAGGGAAGATATTCTCTTAACGACAAGATAAGCGACATCATGAAGTCAAAAATCGGTAAGATATGGTTTATCTTCGTAGGTCTTAAGCTCAAAAAGAAAATGGGCGCAGGCAAGAAGAAGGGCGAAAAGACCAAGGCAGCAGGCTTTGAGCTCAGCGAGGATATGATGCAGATGATGGGCGGATTTACAGTTCTCCGTCTTGCAAGCCTTATAGGTATGATGAACGTTACCTTTACTAAGGAAGAGCTTCTTAAGATGAATAAGCAGCTCAACAGAATCAAAAAGCCTAAGAGCTTGAACAAATAAACAAAAAAAGGCGAAGCTTCCGAACAAAAAACGGTAGCTTCGCCTTTTTTTGATGTTATTATTTCAACTCTGGCTTTTTTGGCTGTTTATTACAATTGAGGAGAAGAATTCCAAGGCTTACGAGAACGAGCGTGGCAATAATGTTTACAATGCCGACATTTGGCTTTTCACTAGTGAGAATAAGCAGCGAAAGCACCGTTCCGAATATCGGTGTTGTAAAGCTGAATACCGTTACCTTGGATACGGGATTGAACTTAAGGAGCATTCCCCAAAGTGAGTAAGCGATTGCTGAAAGGAATGCAAGATAAATAAGTATCAGAACGCCGCTCACCGAGCCGAAGCTGATCGTTCCCCCAAAGATAAGCCCGATAACGATCATAACCGCACCGCCGAGAATGAACTGATAACCGCTTAAGGTTACGGTATCCTCGTGCTTTGAGAAAATCTTGATAAGCGTAGAGGAGATAGCAAGAGAGATGGCGGAGAATATGACGAATGCGTCACCCCAGTTGAAATCAAGCTGGAGACCGTTTATGTTGATAATGACAATACCTATGAGTCCGAGTATACAGGCGACGAGCTTTTTGGTGTTGAAACGCTCCATTTTGAAAACAAAGCATGAGATAAGAATCGAGAAAAAGGTTGCGGTACCGCTGAGTATCGTGCCCTTAACACCGGATGTTATTGAAAGTCCAACGTAGAAGAATACGTACTGGATTATCGTCTGAAAGCAGCTGAGTATACCGACTCTGCCGAGGTTAGAAGCCTTTGGATAAAGGAATTTTCTTCTCGCAATACTGAAGATGATTATGGTAAGAATACCCGCAAAGAAGAAGCGGATACCCGCAAAAAGCATGGTAGAGGGAACGTGGTCCTTCGGAATAAGCAGCGATGATCCGGTCTTGATGGCGGGAGTTGCGCTTCCCCAGAGGAAACAGCAAAAAAGCGCAATCAAGGTGATAAATATCGGATTTTGTAAAAATTTCACCTTATTATCGGTCGTTTGATTTGTCATTATTATAAATTCCTTCTATTTAATATCTGTAAAATGATAGCATATTTATGTTTTTTTGTCAAGACTATTTGTATCATATAACGTATACGCCATGGGGTTATGGCAAAAAGCATACTCACGGCGGATATAAACTTATAAAAACAAATAGCGCAAATATTTGCGCTTTCTATATTGACAAGCTAATACAAATGAACTATAATAGTTAACACAGATGAACTATCAAGAATTTTCAGGCATTTAGCAATGGACAAAAACGCTCAAGCTTTTGCAGAGTATTTTCTCCTGCTTTTTCAAGTTAACGCCTGATTCTATCACTGAAAGGATATTGTATGACTGATTCAAAATTCAAAAAAACAAAATTTGCATGTTATTCCGCGTATTTTACTATGTCCTCAATATTCTGCTTGCCCCCGCTTCTGTTCGTCACGTTTCGGGAAATGTACGGCATTTCATGGACGTTGCTCGGCACGTTGGTGCTGACCAATTTTTGCACACAGCTTGCGGTAGATTTAATCTTTACCGTCTTCTCAAAGAGATTTAATATTCAAAGGGTTGTCAAGATTATGCCCTTGATAACCTCGCTTGGATTGTTGATTTATGCGATATTCCCGATGGTTTTGCCGAATCTGGCTTACGTCGGTCTTTTGATCGGTACAATCGTATTTTCGGTTTCCGCAGGGCTTTCCGAGGTTCTGCTCAGCCCGATGATTGCGGCAATACCGTCAGAAAATCCGCAAAGAGATATGAGCTTACTTCATTCACTGTACGCATTCGGTGTGTTCAGTGTGGTGGTAATCGGAACGCTTTTCATTAAGCTTATCGGTGCGGAATACTGGACGTATCTCACCCTGTTTTTCGCGGCATTACCTATTTTGGCATCGGTTTTGTTTATGCTTTCGCCTATGCCGGATATGAGCGCAAGCGAAAAATCGTCAGCCGGACCTAAAAGCAAGCGGAGAACGGTTGGTATAGCTCTTTGCGTTGGATGCATCTTTCTTGGAAGCTGCGCGGAAAACGCAATGTCGAACTGGATTTCAAGCTATATGGAAGCGCAGCTTCATATAGATAAGGCGATAGGCGATATTCTCGGTGTGGCAATGTTCGCTATCCTTTTAGGTATTACGAGAATCAGCTATGCGAGGTGGGGTAAAAACATCTGTAAAATGCTTCTTTTCGGTATGATCGGCGCGGCGATTTGTTATTTGGTCGCAGGTCTTTCAACTCATGTCGTACCTGCGTTTATCGCGTGTATATTGACGGGAGTTTTCACCTCTATGCTCTGGCCCGGAACACTTATTATGATGGAAGAAAAGATACCGGGCGCAGGAGTAGGCGCGTTTGCCTTGATGGCGGCAGGCGGCGATTTCGGTGCATCGATAGCACCGCAGCTGCTTGGCGTTGTTGCGGACCACTTAGGATTGCAGGCGGGCATGCTCGTTTGCTCGGTCTTCCCGATTCTGGGTGTTGCTTTGATGATTGTGATTATGCGATTTTTTAAAGGAAGCACCGGAGGGGAAACACCATAGACAAATTACTACTTATTAAAATACGTTACCTGTAGCATTGAGCGAATACCGGTTGAAAGCTATGCTCTCAGCCTTCGCGCCGTAGGGGAGCACATCACCCTCAAGCTCTTCAATGCGATCAATTTTTCCGTCGGCATAGTTAAGAAGCCGTCTCTTGCAGGCAGAAAGTCTGCGGATAAGTCCGCCTATTCTCAGATCCTGAACGTCAAAGCCGCTCGTTTTGTTCTCATAGAACCATTGCTTTTCAAATGCCTTACCGAATATGTCTATGAGTTTTATGGTCTGCGTATAGTCCTCGTTTGCAAGCTTGCACAGCCCGTCCTTATCTTTCGCATTATATGCATTTCTCGTCTTTACGCCAAGCTCATACTTGATTGCAAGCGCATCGCAAAGCTTTGCCAGCGTATCGAAAAGATAGCCATACTTGCGGCTCTTCCCTGCTACCTCGTGAAGCTGCTTTGCATGCTCCGCATACTTCTGTGAGCCGCCCTCTTTGACCGTATAGTCAAGAAATCCGTTGAAGCAGTCCGAGAAGAGCATATATTTGCAGGGATTTTTGGGCTTACCTGTCTGCTCGTTTCCGGTAATGATGTTTGGAAGGTCGAGCTTCATAAAATCGTCGTAATCAATACCGATGAGCTTTTTAAATCTTGACTTAATAAGACTTTCGTCGGTAACGCCTTTTGCGTATTGCGCGATATAGAACAGAGACGGAAGCTGAGCAAAATGCGAGCATTCGCCGCCGTTATCGCCCCACATAGTCATGAAGATATTGCAAACGTTATTTTTCTTGCAAGCATCAATAGCCGGAATCATTGAAGTCAGCGTAAAGGTGTTATGCGGAGCAAATCCCATCCACGACCAAGAACCTCCTGCAAACCACGTTTTTTTGGAGAGCTGCGCGTGATTTTGCATCATATCGCTGTAACGCCTATTGAGCTTGCAAAAGCTTGGCTATTGCATATCATCTCATCAAAAGAAACGCCGCGCTTAAAAAGAATTTAGAAGGAGAAGCATCATGGATAAATATATGAATGCGAACATTGTGTTTTCCAAGTTTTCAAGAGACTATATGGAGCTGAAAAAGGATCTCCCTATCCGTCCGAGCGAGATGGGCGTGCTGAATATTATCACTCACCGTGACGGTGATTTCACGCCTCTCGCGCTTGCCGAAATGATAGGCGTCTCCAAGTCTATGATTGCGGCACACGTTCAGGCTCTCTTAAAAAAAGGGTATATCTATAAGGAAGCATCGGGCATCGATAAGCGAAGCTTTTTCGTTCGCCCCACAGCAAAAGGCGAAGCGCTTGCAGACGAATTCGAGAAAAAACAAGCAGAATATCTAAAAACAATAGAGACACATCTCGGAGAGTCAAATTTTGATGAACTTATTCGTTTGTTGGGAAAAACGCAAATAATAGTTAACAAATTAAGCGAGAAATAAGAATGCAAAACAATGAAATCAACAAGGT
>JAZRHO010000060.1:0-4711 GCA_045644805.1 Eubacteriales bacterium
ATAAAATATGTCCGCTTAATATATGCAAGGACACATTCTTTGAAAAGCTTGCAGCTTTTCCGCCTGAAAAGAGCGGAGAAAAATTTATAACGTCTACTTATTCCGGAATTGCCACTCAGATAGCTCACGAGCTTGTATGGCGTGCCTCGGGAAGTGTTGATGTTCCGCTCTCGGATATTGACCGTGATAAATTTTACAGCGTATTTGAGGAGTGGCAGAGACTTCTCATAGATGAAAAATATAAGCCTACCGTTGCTATTGATAAAAGCGGAAAGCCGATAGATTATTCGTATATGGATATAACGTATCTTGGTGACTATGCCGAATATAGGCACCTTGATAGCTTCGGAGAATTGCTTGACCTCTATTTCGCAGAAAAGGATAGGGCCGAGAAAATATCACAACGCGCCCGTGATGTAAAGCTTCTTCTTTCAGGCGCGAAAAACCGAACCGAAAAAAAGCTTGCTATTCAGCGTGAATCACTGCGCGAGAGCGAGAAGGGGGAGTCTTACAAAAGATACGGCGACCTCATTACCGCTAACATATACCGTATAAAACGAGGTGACGAAGCCCTCACGGCAATCGACTATTACGATGAGTCGTGTCCTGAGATAACAGTGCCCCTTGATTCAAGGCTTTCGGGGGCGGCTAATGCGCAAAGAATGTATAAGCTTTATAACAAGTGTAAAACCGCAAAAACGGTGCTTACAGAGCAGATAGCGCTTTGGGAACGTGAGCTTGAATATATTGACAGTGTTCAGGCATTCCTTGACGCGGCAGTAACAGAGCAGGATATTGCCGATATACGCGACGAGCTTTTCCGGTCCGGATATGCGTCAAGAATGAAGGGCTATAAGCCTCCGAAGACATCTCGTTCGAGGCCCATTTCTATGAAAACTACCGACGGAATGACGCTTCTCATCGGTAAAAATAACATTCAGAATGACTCGCTTACCATGAAGGAAGCGGCAAAGGATGATATATGGTTTCACGTTAAGGGGCGGCCCGGCTCTCACGTTGTTTTGGTAACCGGGGGAAGGGAACCGACGGACCTGGATTATACTCAAGCCGCTGCCATTGCCGCGGGATATTCGGGGGCGTCCGGTGATGTTGTTGCGGTCGATTATACACGCGTAAAAAATATCAAAAAGCCGACAGGCTCAAAGCCGGGCTTTGTCACCTATAAAACCAATTTTACGGCATACGTTAAGCCGATAAAGGAAATTCCAAGCATCGAGAAAGAAGAAACAGCGAATGGTTGATTTAACAGGACTTCATAAGCATTTTGTAAACGAACATTTACAAAAAGGTGATGTTGCCGTGGATTTTACGATGGGAAACGGAAACGACACACTCTTTTTATCAGAGGCGGTAGGAGAAAAAGGACGAGTTTATGCCTTTGATATTCAAGAGGAGGCTCTTGTTTCAACACGTGCTCATCTTATGAAGATGGGCGCACCGGAAAATTACACTTTGATATGCGCCTCTCATCACAGAGTGAAGGAGTTTGTAAAAGAACCGATAAATGCGGGAATGTTTAATCTTGGATATCTTCCAAGAAGCGGCAAAAAGGCTGTAACTACAATGCGAGAGACTACGCTACCTGCCGTTGAGGCGGCAATAGAGCTTCTCGCTCCAGACGGAGTGCTTATAGTAGCCATTTATCCGGGGCATGAGGAGGGTGCGCTTGAGGGGGATGCTCTTCGCGCATATTTTTCGACACTCTCGCGCTTCAGAATTTGCGCATCCGAATTCAGAATACTCAATTCTCCGACATCTCCGTACTTCTTTCTTATTGAAAAATCGTCTCGCGCGAAGGAATAGTTTCGTGCAAATTTCTTATTCATATAATAAGGTAGAAAAAGGAACATTAAAATGAAACAAAAGGTCAGAGCTTCATCTGTCATACCTGCAATTTTATTGCTACTGTCATTGATTTTTGCCCTCGGCACGGAAGTTTTCGCTCAAAATGCGGAAGCTGCGGGCAATTACGATTACTCGCATCCGGGTTCTGAAGGGAATATTGTATATTCCGCCTCTGATGTTCTGCGTGAGCACCTTCTTGGACTTGGCGAAAATCTTTCTCAAAAAGAGAAGGAGTTTGCGGAACGCTTTTCAAAGTTTTCTATATCCTATAACTCAACCGTTATGACGGATAACGTCACCCTTGAATATGATGGGGGCAGACTTTTTATCTATGCAAAGGATTATACTTATATAGGCGAAAACGGTAAAGAATTCAGATGGTCGCCGTCTTATGCAATCGTAGGAAATAAAAGAGTGTCTCTTTTACCATACTCGGCATCGCTTAAAAGGGGAGAACTGTCATGCGCGGCAGCTCCTTCGGAATGTACGGTGATGTATGAGTCGGAAATATGCGTTTCGTCAGCTGATATAAATTCACTTATAAATCTGTATTATGATACTGCGGAATATATCCATAGAACAAATGAATATAATGAGTATGTCATTGCGAAACGTCTTTATGACGACGCTTTGGCGAAATATAATAAATATTTAAACGATCTTGCTCAGTATGAGGCTGATCTTGAGGCAATTGCAAATTATGATGCGGCTCTTCAACAGTATTACCTGGATTATGCCGCGTACACAGGATACCTTGAGCGGCTTGATGCATATGAAGGCGAGTACGCAAAATACAGTGAATACGTAAATACGCTTTCTGTCGTAAAAAGCCAGATCGCCGGACTTAATCTTATAAACAAGCTTAAAACCGAGGGTAGAACAATTTACGCTGCCGTCATGGGCGGAACAGTTGACTCGGTGCTGGAAAACGAATCTTTGATAGTAGGCGTGCTTAAGGTCGATGCCAAGGTTGTGGAGCAGGCGGGTCGTGCAACCGATATGGTACGTGAATATATGGTACAGTTCAACTCGCTTAAGACCGATGAGGAAAAATACACCTTCTACGCCCTAAATTATGTGAATATCTGCGATGCTTTTCTTAAGCTTACGCAGGCTCTCGATAAGCTTTATGAATCGAGCGGCGTTCAGCTTGCTCTTGTAAATCAGGGCAAAAAAGAGAAGTATCTTATTCTCGTTGCTCAGCTTGCTGCTTTGTGTGATACTATTATCGACGGTGAGATACGTGACTATGATGGAAAAGTAGCTTACGATGAGAAATGGACGATAGACGGAAAACGCATGTCTAAAATTCTGACCGGCTATACACATATCGACACCGATAATGCCACTCCCCTGGAGTCGGGGTATCCTCAGGATGTAAAAAAACCTGTTTCTCCCGATAAGGTGGATGAGCCGGTTATGCCGAAAAAGCCTGCATCTGCTCCCGTCGAACCAACTGCCGTTCCAGCACCTTCAGCAGAGCCGCAAAAAGTAGATAAGCCGTCAAATGATACCCTTCTTTCTATACATGAGGAGCTTTCGGAAGATGAGCGTGCTTTTCTTGAGCAAGGCTACCTTTCGGGAACAATAAAGGAAAGAAACGAAGTATCGGTTGATAGGATATATAAAGTACAGACCTCCGTTGCCAAAAAATATAACTCCGAAAGGGTTGATATAACCTTCCGCTCGCCCGAAGGCAATGAGCTTTATAAGCTTGAAGGCGCGGATTCTCAAAGTCCTCTCATATACGGAGGAGAGATACCGTCGGGATATAAAACCGACGAGGGAAATTTTGTCTTTGCCGGATGGAAAAATTCCTCCGGTGAAAAGGTCAGTCTTTCTGACGGAGTGACTGAAAGCTGTGACCTTTACGCATATTTTGTTACCTATCACAGCGTAACT
This sequence comes from Eubacteriales bacterium, assembly GCA_045644805.1. Taxonomy (GTDB): domain Bacteria; phylum Bacillota; class Clostridia; order Oscillospirales; family CAG-272; genus UBA1740. The sequence continues at coordinate 3,769 of JAZRHO010000060.1, forward strand.
TGGATAGTTGACGGCAACACATTAACAGAGATTTTGCCTTCCGGGGAGATACCGGCATGCCCATTCGTTCCGAAAAAGGCAGACGACGCAAATGCTTATTACGTTTTTATGGGTTGGGATAAGAATCCCGCCGAGCTCCATTCGGATGAAACATATACAGCGGTATTTGAAAAGCACTACATAGTACCCCTCGGTCCTTTCGGCGCGGATATTTCCGATGACGGAAGCGTTGCTACGTGCGATGCCGGAGCTTATACGGATATTGACATATCCGTGCTTCTTTCGAAAATTGCAGGGAAACGCTCGCTCGTGCTCAAAACCGGATATGGAACTCTTTCGTTCTCCTTTACAGACGTCATCGCTATGCATAATAGCGGTGCAGCGCGGTTGAAATTAAGCATCTTTAGCAACGGCGGATCGAAATACTCCTATATGTTTGATCTGTACGATAAAAACGGAAATTTATGTACTCAAGCGATTGAAGCGGATGCGTCCTTTACCCATGTTCCTGCTGTAAGCGACAATACGGTGATATACACCCATGCGGATGCTGGAATCAAATACGTAAAATACTCTTACGATGGCACTTCACTTTCATTCACCCTGACATCATCCGAGATTTATAAGACCGATGAGCTTTACGAGGTTATCGTTATGCCGAATGAGCTCGCTTCTGTAACCGTTAGCGGTACTGCGCTGTTTTCGGGAGAAAACGTTTACGTAAGCGTTGTGCCTAATGACGGTGTTGAGATTCTTGAGATTGTTGTTACGGACAGCAGCGGAAATGCCGTAGCCCTCGGTGCTGACGGAAAAATATACGGAATTACAGATGATATTGTCATAAGTGTAAAGGCAAAATATAAGGTTTATACAATAGTATTCAAAGCAAACGGAAAAAGCATTGCAAAATACGAGATCATGCACGGTCAAGCGGTTGAGCCCC
>JAZRHO010000061.1:0-1923 GCA_045644805.1 Eubacteriales bacterium
ACCTTAAAACAAGCTGAAACGGAAAGAACGATGGGTATTATAAAGAAAAAAGAGGCGGGCGAGTTTGACCTTGATAACGATTACTTTATCAACAGAGTTGATCTGAAAAAGACGGAAGAAGAGCATACTCATAAGTTTATAGAAATGGTTTATACCCTGAGCGGCAAAGGGGTCCACAAAATAGACGACAGGGAGTATCATGTCAAGGGCGGGGATATGCTTCTGATAAATTATCACTGCCGTCATACCGTTACGCCGATCGGGAATCTAAGCTATGTGGATATTATGCTTAAGCCGGAATATGTAAACGAAACGCTTAAAGGTACGGAGGATGTTTTTCTGCTGCTTCATTTAAGCGATTTTTCGGATCTTTCGTGCCGTATCATTAAGGATAACCTTCTGCTCCATTTCGACGGAGAAGAGAAGAAAAGAATAGAAATGCTGCTTGATTGGACTCAGGAAGAGCAGCGATCGAGCGCTCCCGCAGGCGAGCTTATAATATATTCCGCGCTTTCAATGCTTTTAAGCGTCGTGTTTCGGAAGATGGCCGAAAATCAAAGCGCAAGGGTTTCGATAAACGATCAGCTTCTCGCTTATATCGAGCGCAACTGCGGCGACAGACTACTGATAAACGAGATCGCGGCTAAATGCGGATATACCGTAGAGCATTTTTCAAGAATTTTCAAAGCGTATACGGGGAAACCGCCTGTTGCCTATATCAAGGATTGCAGAATGAAGAAAGCAAAGAGGATGCTTGTCGAGACCGATAAGAGTATAGACACGATAATTTCGGAATGCGGTATTTCAAACAGAACGGAGTTTTTTAAGAGCTTTTACGAAAGATTCGGCGCTACACCGCTGAAGTACAGAAAAAATCAAAAATAAATACTTTTTGTGTCATAAATATTCCTTGTTTTTATTCTCGCGAAATGCTATAATCAAGATGAAAAAAATTTGATTATAACGGAGGATCAGAGTATGAAAAAGTACGATATCGCGGCATATATATGGCCGGCGTATACGGGTGACGAGCCGAGAACGAGGATGTTCTGGCCGGAAGGGTATGGGGAGTGGCAGACAGTAAAGGATGCTAAGCCCTGCTATCCGAAGCATCAGTGGCCGAGAAGACCTCTTTGGGGATATGTGAATGAGGCTGATCCGTATGTTATGGAAATGGAGATAGAGGCGGCAGCGGCTCACGGCGTCAATGTGTTTATTTACGATTGGTATTGGTTTGACAACCGTCCGTTCCTTGAGCAGTGCCTTGATAACGGCTATCTAAAGGCTCGCAATAACGATAAGGTCAAATTCTATCTTATGTGGGCAAATCACACCGCCACCACGCTTTGGGATAAGAGAACCTCGAATAAGGAGGCGGAGATCTGGGACGGAGCCGTAGACAGAAAGACATTTGAGCATATAGTTCACCGTACGATAGAAAAGTATTTCACTCACCCGTCTTATTACAAGATCGACGGAAAGCCTGTTTATATGCTCTTTGACACGGAGAACCTTGTCCGCGGTCTTGGGGGCGTTAAGGAGACTCTTGAGGCTCTGCAATATTTCCGTGACGAGACGGTAAAGGCGGGATTCCCAGGTCTTGAGCTTCACCTGACGATAAGAAGCCCGAAGTACCGCGCTACTATGCTTGATGATAACACCAGCATTCTCGATTTTATAAATATGGCGGGATTTGACGGAGTTACGCATTATAATTTCTTTGATTACGCTAAGATGAACAGAAATTATACCGACATACTTGAGGATGTCAAGGCTGAATGGAAATGCGTTGAGGAGACCGTAAAGGCTCCGTTTTTTCCGCATGTATCGCTCGGATGGGATAATACCATAAGATTTACCGATGTTAAATGGGAATGGCGCTGCCTTGAAAACACTCCCGAAAATGTTCAAAAGGGCTTTGAG
>JAZRHO010000062.1:0-2991 GCA_045644805.1 Eubacteriales bacterium
TTAAAATAAATTAAATAATAAAAGCCGTCTTTCTTAAAAAAAGACGGCTTTTATGCTGTAATACAATCAATTGTTGTCATTTCTTGCGTTTTCAACGCCGATTACGGTCAAAATACCGTTATTAACCTTGAAAGAGATTTCATATGTTGAAAATGAGAAGGTATAAATTCTGTCTCCGTCAGCCTTATATGACGGACGCGGGTCGTTAGAGAGAAGGGTAATCAGTCCTTCTCTTTTTTCTTCCCCAACTAACGAGAGTAGCTCACTTGGGAAATTGACTTCAAGAGAATAATCCTTTACACCGTCAGAGAAGCCTCCCCTTGCATCCGGATGCGAGTCGGTGAATGAAAGATACGGCTTTATATCAAATATAGGCGTTCCGTCAAGTAGGTCCGCTCCTGCGACTATCAGAACGAGACCTTCATTTTTTGTTTCCTTAACTTCAATTAGTCTTACCGAGGAAAGTCCCAAAGAATTGGGCCTGAATGGGGAGCGTGTCGCAAAAACGCCCATTCTTTTATTACCGCCGAGTCTTGGCGGCCTTACGGTGGGAGACCACTCCTCTCGCACCGATTCGGAAAATTGCCATATAAGCCATAGATGTGAAAAATCTTCAATTCCTCTCAGTGCCTCTTTGACTCTGTACTCGGGTTCAAAAACTATTTTTGATATGAACTTTTCGGTTATGCCGCTTTGACGCGGTATGCCGAATTTTTCTTTGAAATCATTGTGTATCCGTGCTATTATTTTCATATTGATATCCATTTTTTCGCTAATGCGGATTACTTCTTTTATATTGTATCATTTTTATAAAAGAATGTCAAGATTTCCTAATGTGGCTGATACTCTTTATAACGACAATCGAATGTCGAAATTTTTGAATTTCGACGGCAAATCTGCGATTTGCTAAGAGTTTTCAAAAAAAGAAAACTGTCGATTCCTGTTGCAATGATTGTAGTACAAAAGCCTAAAAGATTTTGCACAGCTGTTTCACAGCTGCGAAAAGAATTTATCCTTTTCGACATACTATAACCATTATAAATCTGTTGAATTTATTTTCTTTATGTGCTATAATAAACATAAAAGTTATTATTCGGAATGGTGATTATATGAATTTTAGTGAAATAGCAAATATCAGGCAGTCATGCCGCAGTTATGATGCTGAGCGTGATGTGGAAAGAGAAAAGCTCGATGCGATTCTTGAATCCGCGCGTCTTGCGCCGTCTGCATGTAACGGTCAGCCTTATCGGTTGACACTTTGCAGAGGCGAAAGCGCAAAGGCGGTAGCCAAAGCCACTCAGGGGATGGGAATGAATAAATTTGCGTCAGACGCGCCTGTTATGATAGTTATATCTGAGGAGCCTTACGTTAAGAGCGCGGCAATAGGAGCAAAGCTTAAAAAGAATGATTACCGTTCGATAGACATAGGTATAGTTGCCGCGTATATAACAGCAGAGGCGGCAGCTCTTGGCGTTGGCAGCTGCATTCTCGGATGGCTTGACGATGAAAAGATACGAAAGATATGTGAGCTTAAATCTCCTGTGCGATTAGTGATATGCCTGGGATACGCTAAAGAGTCAGATTCCTTGCGTCCTAAAAAGAGGAAGAGTATGAGTGAGCTTGTCAGCGAAAAGGAGTAGTATATAATGAAATTGGTATCATGGAATGTCAACGGATTCCGCGCTGTTCTCGGGAAGGGCTTTGCAGAGATTTTTGCCCAGTTGGATGCGGATATTTTTGCCTTGCAGGAAACGAAAATGCAAGAGGGCCAGGCTGATTTTTCGCCCGAAGGCTATAATGTCTATATGACTTATGCCGAGAAAAAGGGGTATTCCGGAACTGCGGTCTTTGCAAAGAAAAAGCCTCTCTCAGTGGCTTACGGAATAGAAGGGAAGCATACCGATGAGGGCAGAGTAATAACGCTCGAGTATGAAAATTTCTATTTCATCACCGCGTACATGCCTAACGCGCAGGATGAGCTTCGCAGAATAGATTACCGAATTAAATTTGAGGATGATATGAGAGAGTATCTCATAAAGCTTAACAAAGCAAAGCCAGTTGTGTATTGCGGAGACCTTAATGTCGCTCACAATGAGATAGATATTAAAAACCCAAAATCAAACATAGGTAAGGCGGGATTTTCATATGAAGAGCGCGGAAAGATGACAGAGCTTCTTTCATCAGGTTTTTCTGATACGTTCAGAAGCCTTTACCCAGCTACCGTGTTATATTCGTGGTGGTCATACCGTTTTCACGCAAGAGAAAACAACGCAGGCTGGCGTCTTGATTATTTTCTCGTATCCGATTCTGTCATGAAGAATGTTTCTGATTCAAAAATTCATACAAATATTTTTGGAAGCGACCATTGTCCCGTAGAACTCGATATCGATATTTAAAATAAATGTAAACAATTATTGTCAAAAAAGACAACGGATGCGATTTTTGACTAAAAAATGCATCTGTTGTCTTTTTATTTACTTTATTATGTTTTCCTTCCGAAGCTTGTATTCCATAAGCTTTAAAAGGTAGTCAGAGCAATTTCTTGCGCCCCTATCCCATTCCTCAATAGTGCGTTTGGGGATTTCGAAGTATTGAGAGAATTGCTCTTGAGTCATCCCCGATAATTTACGAAGCTCTTTAAATTCCATTTTGTTGTCACCTTCCTTATATTTTAAAACTAATGCAAAAAACTTTTTTCACTCTTGACAATCTTATTTTCTTATGATATAACATGTGAAAATCCTTTGGTGAGGAAGAGACTCCCTAAATCCTTATGTAAGGATTTAGATTAAGATTAGCACCCAACCCACAAGGGAATAATCTCAATCATAAGCTTATTAAGTTGTTGTACCAACTTGATAAGCTTTTTTATTTATCTAAATATTCACGAAAATCCTTGTATAGATATAGCGAGCCGCATATGACCGTAAGCTTACCGCGGCGTACAGCCTCTTCATAAGCATCGCCTATGTCCTCAAAGGCATCACCTAT